>JBBRKB010000052.1:0-14075 GCA_038218385.1 Cytophagales bacterium
TAACCAAGTAAGCGCCGAGATAACAGAAATGTTTACAAAGCATTTTAAATCCATTGCTCCGTCATCTGTGAAAGTAAAAGTGACAGCACATCATGGCGGAGAAGCGGCCGTAACACCAACAGACTCGAAAGCATTTAAATCAGCAAGCAAAGCATTTGAAGAAGTGTGGGGCAAGACGCCCATACCAACCCGCGATGGTGGAAGCATTCCCATCGTAGCGCTCTTCAAAAAAGAACTGGGACTTGATACTGTGCTGATGGGTTTTGGCTTAGACAGTGATGCCATTCACTCACCGAATGAACATTACGGTGTGAAGAATTTTCTTTTAGGAATTGAAACCATTGTGGCGTTTTATAAACATTTTGCTAAAGAGTAAAAAGTAATAGGTCATTACGGTAGCAAATGAGAGCGTTCTGTTTATAGACATGTCTCTCAACATAACTTAAGAATTTATTATACTTGGCAATTTTTTACCGATAAAATTTTTCAAACTCATTACATCTATTTGTTGAATAGAATATGTATCTGAATCAGGTGTAATGACATATCCTCTTTTTAACTTCATGTCGTCCAGTGTTTGATAAAACCCTCTCGAAATAACAGGCGCATTTGTAAGCTTAATCTCAATTGCAGCTATCGGTTCAATTCCTTTTATAAAAACCAGATCAGCTTCCGCGCCTTGGTGGGTACGATAAAAGAAAGGCCGTATATTATCAGGAAGCACTTGAATAATTTGCTCTATAACAAATCCTTCCCATGAATTCCCAGCAACGGGATGTCCAGCCAATCCCTGATGATTTTGAATACTCAACATCGCGTGTAGCAGTCCGCTATCACGAACGTATACTTTCGGAGACTTAACCAATCGCTTTGAGGTATTCACAAACCATGGCTCTAAAATTCTTATCAAGAATGCACCTTCTAAAAATTGGAGATAGCGTTTTACAGTAGGGCTTGAAACACCCAACGAATTTGCAAACATATGCGCATTCCAGATTCCACCTTGTTGATGTGATAGCATTTGCCAAAAATTGCGAATAGTGGTTACCGATATTTCTGTTCCGAATAAAAGTCTCAGATCACGTTCAACGAAGCTGCGTATCAACTGCACACGCCAATCTAAACTTAGCGCAAGAGTGCGTGCTGTTAATGAAGTAGGAAATCCACCGCGAAGCCACAACGCATTAAGTGCGATGGATTCGCCTTCTATTTCAGAAATATTTAAGCCCGGAAGTTCCAGGTATTGAATTCGTCCTGCAAGCGATTCACTTACGCCTCTTACCAAATGCGGAGTAGCAGATCCTAGCAAAAGAAAACGTCCTGCCTTCCGATAATCATCAATTACCTGTCTTAACACTGAAAACAATTCAGGGAGAATTTGAACTTCATCTATAATAATCAATTCATCCCGATGAGCTGCAAAGAATGCTTCAGGATCTGCCATCTTACGGCGATCAGAAATTTTTTCGAGATCAAGTAAAACGCTTTTCTTTTTTAATTTCTTTGATAGCTGGGTAGCGAGGGTACTCTTGCCAATCTGCCTCGGACCCAGTAAAGCTACCGCAGGGAAATTTTTTAAACTTCTCGTTAAATCTTTTAAGTGTGATCGAATAATCATTGTTTAAATATACAAACAACCATGAAAATCAAAAGTGTAATATTTGATTTTCATGGTTACTAAATTCATAAATTACTGTTTACTAGTAAATTACGTAAATATTTTAAATATACGATTGCATATTGATAGTCAGAAATTAGTACTCAATTCGAGTAATCTCATGCTTTCGGTTGAAGGGCGGAGTAGGATTGATCGAATAAAAATCAGAAAACCTTTTTGTACTAGGCAAAAAGACTGCGCACTTGCCTTTCACCTTTGACATGTCGTTAGGGGCAAGATTAAACAAGCAACCAAAAGCGGCCCTCCTCTTCAAGAAAGTTGGGATAAGGTGAAGGTCAAATTTGATTTATATTTTTGAACTTCGATAATTAATAATAGAGTGAAATATGAATTTAACAGGAAACGATCTTATAAAAATAGGCTACCCGGAAACAAAGGCCATTGGTGTTGCACTCACCATCATAGAAAATGAATGCGCAGACCTCACTTCTGAAGAACAACTTATTTTATTGAAAGAAATAATCGAACACCCTTCTGCATTTGAGAACAATGAAAAGTTCCTTCCACTTGTTCAAGCGTTGTTGAAACCAATTGATTCCGTTATTGCTTTGAAGGAGAATTCACTGCCTTATCAGATCTATGGAGCAGAAGGTATTGAGCAAGGCGCGTTAGACCAAATGGAAACAGCCATGAAGTTGCCCGTAACAGTTGCCGGCGCATTGATGCCCGATGCACATCAAGGTTATGGCTTGCCTATCGGTGGTGTGCTCGCGACTAAGAATGCAGTGATTCCTTATGGTGTTGGTGTTGACATTGGTTGCAGAATGTGCATGACACTTTATGATGTACCCACGACCATTCTTGAAAACAAAAAAGACGAACTGAAAAAGATGTTGCTGAACAATACACAGTTCGGCCAGGCTACTTTTTCAAAACCGAAAGACCATGAAATCTTTGAGCGAAAAGAATTTAGCGAGCTTAATATTGTTCGCGAATTAAAAGATCGCGCATGGAAACAAATCGGTTCATCAGGTGGTGGAAATCACTTTGTGGAATTTGGAATTGTTGACATCGTAACTTCTATTAATGAATACAATCTTAAGCCCGGACTATACCTCGCGTTACTTTCACATTCTGGTTCACGCGGACTCGGTGCAAACATTGCGCGCCATTACACACAGCTAGCGATGGACACATGCAAGCTTCCACAAGAAGCAAAACATCTGGCGTGGCTCGACCTCAACACGGAAGCCGGCCATGAATATTGGCTTGCCATGAACCTTGCCGGTGATTATGCTTCCGCATGTCATCACCAGATTCATGACCGCATGGCCATTGGTCTCCGCGAAACACCGCTGGCGATGATTGAGAACCATCATAACTTTGCGTGGAAAGAACGCGATGCGTTCGGCAACGAGATCATTGTTCACCGTAAAGGTGCAACACCTGCAGGCGAAGGTGTGCTTGGAATTATTCCTGGCTCGATGGCTACACCGGGCTTCATCGTTCGCGGCAAAGGACAAGCAGCATCTATAAACTCTGCATCACATGGAGCAGGAAGAACCATGTCACGCACGAAGGCAAAGCAATCTATCCTTCCCGGACAGGTGAACAAATTTTTAAAACAAGCCGGCGTAGAACTGATCGGCGCCGGACTTGATGAAGCACCTATGGCATACAAAGACATACACCAGGTGATGGGGCATCAGAAAGATTTGGTAGAAGTACTTGGCTCTTTCATGCCGAAGATTGTGCGGATGTGTGGGGATGACAGGTTTAAGGAAGTGGATTAAATAAGGTACGAGGTACGAATTACGAGGTACGAATTGGTTCGCGGAAATACGTGATAAGTACGAATTACAATTACGAGTATTATAATGTGTGTGCGCGTGACTCTGATAGTTGAGTCAGTGGTTGGATTCCAACCAACGAATATCTCATTTGCAAAGAGACCCATTAAACCACTTGGGTACACAGACGTTTAGACAATATAACCACACACTTTCTTCTACAGAGAGCTTATAAAAACAAAAGCCCCGTCAATTCTGTCCGGGGCTTTTGTTAAAATGAATAATCTGCACAGCATGAAGTCACTACCAGCAGCTAGCAGCCAAAAGCCAGCAGCTCTCACTACTCGTCCTTCAACACATCTACAGGATTCATCAACGCTGCTTTGACCACATGATAGCCTGTCACGATCACTGCACCCATCAACATAAGGCCAGTGGAGAAAATGAATACCCAAGGCGAGATGGAAACTCTATATTGAAAATCTTCAAGCCATCGGTTGAGAAACCAAATGCACAGCGGTGTGCTAATCACGCTTGCTGTTATGATCAATATAGTATAATCTTTGAAGACCAACGTCCAGATGTTGAGGACAGACGCACCTACAACTTTTCGGATGCCGATTTCTTTTGTGCGCTGTTCCAATGTATAGATGATCATGCCGAGCAAACCAAAGCAAGCAATCATAATCGCCAATGCGGCAAACACGATGAGCGCCACGCCAAATTTTTCTTCAGACTGCACCAATTTCGCAAACGACTGATCAACAAAATCATATTGAAAAGGTGCATCCCCTGCAGCTACGTTCCATTGCTTTTCTACAGCGTTTATTACTTCATTCCATGTGCCCGTTTGCGTTGGAGTGATTCGCAGCGAAGCGTATTCACCACCATGAGAACGTATAACACTATTGATATGGAATATGGCCATCGACTGAATAGGCATTTCAAGTGACCAGTAATTAAAATCATTCACGATGCCAACCACTTCAAACGTAAGTTGCTGACCCGGGTAATAAATCTTTTTTCCAATCACAGACTCATCAGCCTTCCAACCAAATTCCTTTGCTGCAACTTCATTAATGATTACTCCATTCTTGTCTGCGGGAGTGTCTTTTGAAAAATTTCGTCCCGCTTTTATCTTCAGGTTGAGTGTAGGCACATACTGCTCATCTGCTTTCAAATAATTGATCGGAACATATTTGTCGTTTCCTTCTTCAGTAAATTGATCGCCATCATATAAATTAGGTGGCATTGCAGTACACCAGCTTGCATCTTCAACGCTTGGAATATTTTTTAAGGTATTAACAAATGGCTCCTTATTGCTTACCCACTCAAGCCGATTCACCACCATTAGATTTTCCCGCGTGAAGCCGATGTCTTTCGCAGCCAAGAATTTTAACTGTTGAAAAACCACGATCGTACAAACGATCAATGCCATGGAGACGATGAACTGAAATGCTACCAAACCATTCCGTAAATTTTTACCTCCTCTGCCAGCGCGAACTTTTCCTTTCAATGCTTCAACAGGTGGGAACGTGCTTAGAAAAATAGCAGGGTAGCTTCCTGATAAAGCACTCATCGCGAATATCAATCCTAGCAACACAAGTAATATCCTTTGATTGTTTACAATATCAAGTGTGAGGTTTGTCTCTGTAAAAGTGTTGAACAAGGGAAGCAGAATTTGCGTAAGCCCAAGTCCTATGATGGCCGCGAGGACGCAAAACATAAACGCTTCAGAAAAGAAATGTAAGGTAAGCTGTGCTTGGTTTGAACCCAGCACTTTTCGTAAACTTGATTCTTTGATTCTTCTTGTGTACTGCGCCGTGGAAAGATTCATGAAATTGATACATGACAACAAGACGATGAACACCTCTACACCCATTAACACATATACCGTGGTAATATTTCCCGAATTACCTATGCGGTTATAGACATTTGATGAATGTAGATGAATGTCGGTGAAGGGCTGAACAAACAATTCCCATTTCTTTCCACTCTTCTCGTACTCATCAAACGATTGGTTCATAAATCGTTCAAGCGTTTTGCCGGCATATTTTCTTGGAAGATCTGGAAGCTTTGATTTTAACGCATCAACAGAAGCATGGTCTTCCAACAACACAAATGTTTCAAACATCGTCCACATCCATGTCCATGTTGATTCTTTAATTCTTGGAAAAGAATTCATCGACATCAACATGTCAAACTGAATGTAGGAGTTATCAGGAGGGTCAAGGGCAACGCCCGTAACTTGAAGTGTGATGGTAGGCTGATCTGGAAAATTATCTGCTTGAAGTAATTTTCCAATCGGATCCTCATCGCCAAAATATTTTTTTGCTGTCGACTCACTAATCACTACACTGTTGGGATTTTGCAATGCTGTGGCTTCATCTCCTTTCATCAACGGAAACGTAAACACTTTGAAGAAATTTGTGTCCACTGCCAGAATGCCCTTTTCTTCAAATTCATGTGACTCGTTTTTGTTATCCGTGTATGAAACCAAAGAATTTCCTGGCGGATGAATGCGCGTTACTTCTTTCACTTCAGGAATTTCTGCAGCCAGCGCGTATGCAACTCCGGGGCCAAGCGATGCAAACTCATGGTCATCATGATCGCCCCATATAAAAGTTTGATTGATACGATAAATGTCGCTGGCATTTTTATGAAACCGATCGTGGCTGAATTCATTTTCCACAAAAAGATAGATCAACAAAGTGCTGACAATACCCGCCGTCAATCCCAAAAGATTGATAAGGAAAAATAATTTTTGGCGCTTTATATTCCTGAAAAAAGTAAGCAGATAGTATTTAATCATAACTGAGATTTTACTTTGAGCCTGTCTGTTGACAAACGGCATACCATTACAAAAATGCCTATAAAACAGCTAATATGGACTGTTTGATAATTTTATCTGTCCGATCGTGAATGGTGGTGTTCGATATCGGATGCCAGGATGTATCCTTATTTCTGACTAACGAAAGTTAAAATAAGCTTGGCATTCCGCCTTTGTGAAACTTAGTAAGATCCATGGGTGGAAAACTCCTCCCTTTAAAATACTTCTGTTTCGAAACCCTGAAGAGTTGGTGAATAACATCGGCAATGTTTCCTTCTCCGCGCATTCTTCTGCCAAACTGCGAATCGTTTACATCACCACCATGCAAGTCAGAAATTTGGTTCCATACTTTATCAAAGCGATCTGGAAAATTTTTCGACAACCAATCTTTAAAGATCGGCCCAACCGATCCATTCAATCTAACCACCGTCATGCCGGCACCCAATGCGCCATGATCGGCAGCGGCTTTGATCAGCGCAGGAATCTCATGATGATTTAATCCAGGAATAATGGGTGCGGTCATTACACCTACCGGAACGCCAGCCTTTGTCAATGCCTCCACGGTTTTCAATCTGTTGATGGCGCTTGACGTGCGTGGCTCCATTGACCTTCTCAAATCTTCATCAAGTGTTGTTATTGAAATGTAAACATGCACAAGATTATCTTTCGCAAGGTCAGACAACAGATCAAGATCACGAAGAATGAGACTGTTCTTTGTAATCATACCGATAGGGTGCCGATAACGTGCAAAAATTTTTAACAGCTCACGCGTGATCTGAAGTTTTCGTTCCAGTGGTTGATAGCAATCTGTATTTCCCGATACACTAATGGGTACCGCTTGCCACGAAGGGTTCATGATAAATTTTTCTAGTAATGTGGGTGCATTCTTTTTTACAATGATTTTGCTTTCGAAATCGATCCCTGCGCTAAAGCCCCAATACTCGTGCGTGTTGCGTGCGTAGCAATAAATACATCCATGCTCACAACCTTGATAGGGATTTAAAGAATACATCATGCCCAAATCAGGGCTTGTTACTTTATTAACAATGGTTTTTGATTGCTCATAAAAAACTTGTGTTGAAGAAACAATATCCAACGGCTCGTCCAACCCTTCGGGGTGTTCCGTCACATATTTGTTTTTGAGAAATTTATTTTCCGTTCTGATCTGCGCTCCCCTGCCCTTGATGTATTCCTCCATAAAAATTTGAATTACAATCCAAGGTAAAGAGGTTTGGTTAAGATTGGAATTGGAAATAGCTTGCGCGACACGAGATGTCAGATTTACTTTCTTATCATCCAACACCCCTCCTTGAGATCACAGATTCCATTACAGAATCTGCTGGCATTCGTCTATTGATAAAACGTGAAGACTTAAATCATCCACATGTGTCTGGCAACAAATGGTGGAAACTAAAATATAATCTCAAAGAGGCGGCTCGACTAGGGAAGAAAACGTTGCTCACGTTTGGTGGCGCTTACTCAAACCATATTTATTCGACAGCCGCTGCCGCGCACGAACTTGGTTTTGAAAGTATGGGTATTATTCGTGGAGAAGAAACGTTTCCATTAAATTCCACATTAAGCTTCGCTAAAAGCTGCGGCATGAAACTTCATTATGTTTCAAGGGAAAAATATAAAAGCAAAACGGATGAATCATTTCTGCTTGAATTGAAAAGTTTGTTTGGTGATTTCTATTTGATTCCCGAAGGTGGGACGAATGAACATGCTATTGCAGGTGTGAAAGAATTTGGCGAAAGCCTGAAAGAAATTTCGTTCAACTATTTATGTGTTCCCGTAGGCACTGGCGGAACCATGTCGGGATTGGTGGAGAGTTTTAAGGGAGAAAAAAGTTTGATCGGTTTTTCTGTTTTAAAAAACGGATCCTTTCTGAATGATGAAGTTTCACACTGGCTTTCGAAAGAATATTCAAATTGGCATTTGGAAACTGATTATCACTTTGGCGGCTATGCTAAGACGACACCTCATCTTTTAAATTTTATAAAAGATTTTGAAACACATCACAACATTCCGCTCGATCCCATTTATACGGGTAAGATGATGGCAGGTATTTATGCGATGATGGGTGAACAGCAATTTAAAAAAGGATCAACGATTCTTGCTATTCATACTGGTGGATTGCAGGGTAGGTAATTTATAGCCTAGTGTATTTTCAATTTCCCTGGACTTCTTCAAGTATCCCATATTTTAACTACAACAATTTTGTCCGATTCATTACGATAAAACATTTTGAAATGTCTTATAATCTTCACTCTTAAATTTTCTGTAATTAGTTTTTGTGCCGATCTCTGGAAATTCGGCCAATAATTTTGAGGTTTGTTTAAACAGTTCTTCCAGCTTGATGCTGTAGGTATCCGTTTTATTTTGTTTAACCCAATATTTAAAAATATCTAATCTGTCTTGGAGGGATCTGTCAGTCCAATCTATTTTTTTAGCCATTCTTTCATCATGCGTTCGGCCACCTCAGATGAATGGACGCAGCCCTCACTAATATCATTTAACCCAATGTCAACAGCGGATTTCTCCTCATCTGTTAATTGGTAGATTGAATCTATTTCCGATTCTAAATTAATGAGTTTATAAATCTCTTCGAGGATACCATCATCACTGATTGTGGTCACTTTCCGTATAATTTTCAATTTTAGTTCTGTTGATGACATTGTGTTTTTAATAATAAATATCGGTTTACTTTTAACGGAAAACAAGAGGTGTTGATTGATGGAATTTGTTACTTCACCAACATATACACCGCCGCGATCAACGTCATGCCAATAATAAACCGGCGGTAAATTTTCTCAGGAATTCTTTTCACGATCGCGATTCCCAATACTGCGCCAATAGCAATGGCTGGCAATGCGGTAAGGTCTAGCAAAAACGAATTGAGGGTAATGGTGTGCCATGAAAAAAGATGAAACGGAATTTTAAACCAATTCACTACCAAAAAGAACCACGCCGTGGTGCCGATGTAAACATTCTTTGGCAAGCGCATGGAAAGTAAATAGACCGCCATCACCGACCCTGCAAGGTTTCCAAACATGGAAGTAAAGCCCGCAGCAATACCCATAAGAATAGCAAACCATTGATAATTGGGGATGTCTTCCTTGTGCCCCTTTTCCAACCAGATCATGATGACAACGCTCACTATGATGATGCTGGCCATCACGATTTTAAATCCATCGTCCGTTTGCAATATGTTGCCCGCAATGCTTCCGAGAACCACACCGACCGCTGCCCAAGGGAAAAGTTTTTTCAAATATTCCCACGAAGCATGACGGTGGTAGTAGATCACACCAAATACATCAGCAATACAAAGCATGGGCAACAACAAACCACTGGAAGATTGCCCGCCATAAATGGCTGCAAGCATAGGCACGGCCACCATTCCTGCGCCGTGCACCCCAGTTTTTGCCATGCCAATTAAAAGTCCAACAGAGAAAATGGTACCCAGACCAAACCAGGTGAGTTCGTAAGAAAAGAGCGTGAAGAGAAACAATATCTTGTTGTTAAAATACGAGGGCTGCGCAAATTAACATTTTGATTTTTTAAACAATGTATGTCTGAAATATTTTAGCGGTCATTTGGATATAACCCCTAACTGAAGTCCTGTGCTATTGATTTCATCCTTCCAAGACGCAGAGTTGCGTTGGCCTTTAATCAAACAAACTGTGTAGTTCCAGGTCCATGCGATTTACGATAGAAGAAAAATCTTCTGTTCGTTCTATAAAATCCAGTTCATTCACGTCTATGATCAACAGCTTGCCAAGTTTATAACTACCTATCCATGCCTCATAATGGTCATTGAGGTTTCTCAAATAATCAAGACGCATGGCATATTCATAATCGCGCCCGCGCTTTTGAATCTGGCTCACAAGTTTGGGAATGTCTGCCCGTAAGTAAATCAGAATGTCGGGAGGTTGCACAAACGCGAGCATGGAATTGAATAAGTCGAGGTAGCTCTCGTAATCGCGATCACTTATAAATTCACTTTTGTGAAGGTTAGAAGCAAAGATGTAGGCATCCTCATAAATCGTTCGGTCCTGAATGGTGGTAATTTCACTGGTGCGAATTTCATTCACCTGCTTGAAGCGGCTGTTGAGAAAATAAATTTGAAGGTGAAATGCCCAGCGCGGCATATCGTAATAAAAATCACGCAGGTAAGGATTGGTATCCACCGATTCATACAACGCACGCCAACCATAATGCTTCGCCAGCTTTTCCGTCAACACCGTTTTACCTGATCCAATGTTTCCGGCAATGGCAATGTGTTTCAGTGATTGAATCATGGTAACGTATATGGAATAGGTTTATGATCAGCCGCTGCGTTAGCCGGGCTTCTTATTATTACGATAACTCTCTTTGCCCTTTGTGTCCCATTCAAGTCTGATGTAGGGTCTGCCATTTTTATCAAAGGCTTCCTTAGGGTAAGAAATAATTCGTTTACGTTTTCCATCCGGATAGTTCTCAATCCAATCACCAACACGTTGGTTCCACTGATATTCACCCATTACGGCAATTTTTCCATTTTCAAAAAACATATAATAAAATCCTTCCTTCTCGCCAAACTCAATGGGTGTAATGTCTTTCATCTTGGCGCGCGTGTCGGGATCATAGTATGACACAAGTGATTCCTTTGGCCAACCTTTATAATATTTTTCTTTATCGGTAAGTGAAGAGTCGCGCTTGTATTCCATCCATCGGCCGTGCTTGGTTCCTTTATAGAAGATTCCCTTCTCCAATAAAATGTCGCCCATCTTTTTTTCATAAGGGCCATGCAGCAATACGCCTTTTGCAGGATCAAATGAACTTGTCTTTCGAATCTCCCTTCGGGTAAAGTCGTACCAATAGATATCACGAACAAAGGTCTGTGGCTTCTCCGGTGTTTTCAGGTAATAGAATAATTCATAGGCAACGCGGTCGCCAAATCCTTTCTTAGTAAATCCTTTCCGGGTTTTTATTCCATAAAAAACTTTTTTCTTAGGCTTCTTCTTTTTTCGTGTGTTGACAGGCTCTTCTTCTTTTTTGAAATCAAGGCTCACGGGGGTGTCAACGGTGAAACGCTGATCAATAGCAGATTCCGATTCATCCTGTGAGAGGGCAACCTTGTAAGTTAAAAACGCCAGCAGAAATAGAGTTATATATCGCATAGTTGAAGTCAAAATCGCAAAACGAAATTAATCAAACTTTAGTATTCATTACCATATCAAAACATTGGCTAAAAAGGTTCACGTTATTTTTTGTGCCTCTTTAAAAAATCCTGGACGATCATCTCAGCATGTACACGCGAATTTTCAATAAACCATTTATTGGTTTTTAAACCGCCACAAACCACCCCTGCGAGGTAAATATTTTTTGTGGTGGTCTCCATTGTTTCTTCATTATACTTCGGTGTGTGGTATTCATCATTCTGAAATTCAATGCCGCACGCTTCCATAAAATCAAATGGTGGCTTGTATCCCGTCATGGCCAGCACAAAATCATTTTGAATTGTCACCTCTCCATCGGGCGTTTGAATATCTACTTCGCTTTCACGAATGGCTATTACCGTTGAATGAAAAAATGCTTTTATCGATCCTTCCTTTATCCGGTTTTCAATATCAGGCTTCACCCAATATTTTACGCTTTCGCGAATGCAATCTTCGCGGATCACCATGGTTACGGCCGCACCTTTCCGATAGGTTTCCAAGGCCACATCCACGGCAGAATTGGCTGCACCTATCACAATAATCTTCTGATTAAAATAAGGATGAGGTTCGTCATAATAGTGCTTCACCTTCGGCAAATCTTCACCGGGTACATGTAGCAGATAAGGCAAGTCATAAAAGCCAAGTGCAAAAACTACGGCCTTCGTTTTATAATTTGCTTTGCTACTCGTTACCACATACATGCCATCATCCGGTTTTACCGATGTGACTTTCTCATAAAGTTTAATGTTCAGATCCCAATGCATGCTTACGCGCCGGTAATATTCAAGCGCTTCAAAACGATTGGGCTTAGGCTGGTGAGAGATAAACGGAACGGCTCCGATTTCGAGTCGTTCGGAGGTTGAGAAAAAAGACATGTTGAGCGGATAATGAAAGAGGGAATTGACCAGGCATCCTTTTTCTATTATCAAATAATTTAAATCCGCCTTCTTTGCCTCAATGCCGCATGCCAGCCCAATGGGTCCTCCTCCTATGATTATAATGTCGTACGTTTCCATGGTTGCTGAGTCGGGTGAAGCGACTACAAATAAAATGTTTTAATCTAACTATAAGGGCATTTTAAGACAAAATGAAACCGTTTCTGTATTTGTCATCCCGTATTTAAAGTAAATAGGTAACTTCATAAAAAATTGATAACCAACTTTAAACTACTACTATGCCCTCGAACTTGAATCAATGGCTCATGAAAACAGCATTGTCATTTATTTTGTTGTTTGTTTCGCTTTTCACATCGGCACAGGATCTTGCCAATGAAGCAAACAAATTCATTAATACACTTTCGCCAGAATTAAAATCACAGGCCATGTTTCCGCTAGACACTGCGGAGCGATCCAATTGGACCATAGTTCCGCGTAAGCGAAATGGTGCGTGTTATAAAGACATGACAGAACCACAGCGAGAAGCAGCTATTTCATTGTTGCGCGCTTCGCTCAGTGCACAAGGCTATAAAAAAGCATTTGACATAATGAAAAATGAAAATGTTTTACGTGAGATTGAAGGAAGGCCTGCAGATGATATCTATCGCGACCCTGTCAATTATTCCTTTACTTTTTTTGGTGCTCCCTCTAAAACTGCTGCCTGGGGCTGGCGCCTCGAAGGCCATCACTTGTCATTGAATTTTTTCTCTGATAAAGGCGCGCTCACGGCCTCCACTCCATCGGCCATGGGATCTAACCCTGGTATCGTTCCCTCAGGACCATCCAAAGGAGGCGAAATTTTAAAACTTGAAACTGATTTGGGATTTGCCCTTGTAAACTCGTTGACCAAACCACAGTTAAGTGAGGCTTTATTTTCTGAAACCGCATTGCCTGAAATGTTAACCCTGGCGAAACGCGAAGCCGAAGTATTAGAACCTAAAGGAATACCGTATTCAAAATTAAATGCTGCTCAGAAAAACATGTTTGGTGAATTGCTTAATGTATATGTGAAAAATTATCAGCTTGGTTTTTCAGATAAGCTAATGGCAAAAATTAAAAAAGCCGGAATGGATAATTTATCATTCGCATGGTCTGGGTCGTTGAAGTCTGGTGCCGGACACTACTATCGCATTCAGGGGCCCATGCTGTTGATTGAATATGACAACACGCAAAACAATGCAAACCATGTACACACAGCAGTACGTGATTTACAAAGTGACTTTGGGTATGATATTTTAAAAGAACATTACCTGAAAGAACATAGTAAGTAAATTTTTAAGTACAAATTTTAGAATGACGAAGTACGAATGGGTGTTGTATGCTTACGCTCGCACAGATTCGTACTTCGTCATTTTTTTGAATTCGTAATTTGAATACCTGTAGGTTTTGTTAAATTTTTTCAACTTTACTATATCTGTGAATACTCCATGGGCTCCAAAAACACGCGGATAATTTTTGACACTGTGTTTTTATATTCTTCAGCATCTCCTGCCTATGTTGGTTTTCTTAACCAACATACGTGATGACTTTCAAACGTGCCTTTGTTGGTTTTCTTAACCAACAAACGTGATGAGCTTTCAAACAGCACACGCCTCCAGGCATCTTTCCAAGGTGTTGATAAATGCATCAGAAATTATTTTTGAAACCAATAAATAATTCAGGTGAACTCTCAGGATGGTTTCGTTCAACTTTAAAGTGAGT
>JBBRKB010000053.1:0-14073 GCA_038218385.1 Cytophagales bacterium
AACGTAGCGATTGTGATAAATGTAGTAATCTCTGAATGAAGGATAATCCATGATGCCAAGCATGTACTCGTTATGCCCTCGGGCAAAATTCAAATAAAAGCCCGGCTCGAAACTAAACACACCATAGTTGTACGCATAGTCCATTTTGATAGCAGGGTCATGAACCCTGAAGGCACTGTGTCCAAAAGCAGACCAAAGCTCACCTTGCCAGGAGCCAAATGTCATTACGGAAAGTGTCGCATCTTCTGATAAAATACGTTCGGCTTTGATGTTGGTATCAATCAGTAGGGAGAAGAATAAGACAAGAATTATTTTATACATAATCACGAAATAGAGCTGTAAGATAAGAAGTATCAGCCACAACTTTTTTAGTAAGGTATTGATTAATGCTTACTTTTGATCTAATGCCTGGCAGCTTAAAAGATGCATTGAATTTACTTTCGAAAACCTCGTACACGCGGGCTGCGAATGCGTCCAGAATATTCGCCAGTTATTATATATCCAGGCTAAACCAACAACCAAAAATTTCAGGACTGCCCATAAGCATTGCGATAGAACCCACAACATCTTGCAACCTACGATGTCCTGAATGCCCAAGCGGACTTCGTTCATTCACACGCCCGACAGGTATGTTACAAACCGAAATGTTTAGCGGCGTGATCGATCAATTAAAAGATACACTTACGTGGCTCACATTTTATTTTCAAGGCGAACCGTATTTGAATCCTTCCTTTCTTAACATGGTGAAGTATGCAGCGGATAAAAAAGTTTATACCTCCACCTCAACCAATGCACATTACCTTACAGACAACAATGCGCGCGCAACCGTTGAATCGGGCTTGGATAGACTTATTATTTCCATTGATGGCACCACGCAAGAATCTTACGAATCCTATCGCGTGGGTGGACATTTACATAAAGTTATTGAAGGAACGGAAAACATTATCCGATGGAAGAAAAAACTGAAATCAAAAACACCTTATGTAGTGTTTCAGTTTTTGGTTGTAAAACCTAATGAACACCAAGTGCCTCAAGTATATGAACTGGCTAAAAAACTTGGCGTAGATCATGTGGCGTTGAAGACCGCACAGATTTATGATTTCAAAAATGGATCTGACTTGATGCCTTCCATTGAAAAATATTCGCGATACAAAAATAATTCTGATGGCACGTACTCAATAAAAAATCAATTGCTGAACCATTGCTGGAAAATGTGGCAGAGCTGCGTGATCACGTGGGATGGGAAAGTGGTGCCGTGTTGCTTTGATAAAGACGCACACTATGTGCTCGGGGATTTGCGCACACAATCGTTCAATGAAATCTGGAACGGAGAAGCGTATAATGATTTTCGAAACACGCTGTTAAAATCACGAAATGAAATTGAGATCTGTAAAAATTGTACGGAAGGAACCCGCGTTTTTGCAGAATAGCCGCTACCCTTTTGTTGCCTTAGATTTTTCAGAGGCCGCGATGGCTGCTTCAATCTTGTTAAAATCAACAGCACTACATTTACCACAACCTGTGGTACATGCCGATTTAGCTGAGAGCTGCCGAAACATCATCCGGGCCAAATAGCCGACAGCAAAAATAAAAATGAGTACGATCAGTATGTTCTGAATCATGGCTTCAAAGGTAATAGGTTATACTCATAATTAACAATCAATTTCATTTTGAAGGATACCAATGGGACTTAATCATTTTGGCCATTTCAGCGTGTACACCAGAACAAGAGGCGCATAATTCCCCACCAAAAAGAAAATTATTTCCTCCACTAAAATCCGAAACTTTACCTCCTGCCTGCTGCACAATGAATGTGCCCGCCGCAACATCCCACGCATTAAGATTGTATTCGAAGTAGCCTTCAAGTCTCCCACACGCAACATACGCAAGGTCAATGGCTGCACTTCCCAGGCGCCTGATACCATGGGTCTTATCAATAAACTCCTTTATTATTTCTAAGTATATGTCTTTTTTATCAAGGTGATAATACGGGAACCCTGTTGCCAACAAGCTTTCTTGCAGTGTCTGAATACCCGATACTTTAATGATCTTGTCATTGCAATAAGCAGAGCCACCTTCTATGGCGTGAAAGCATTCGTTCCGGTTCATCTCGTGCACAACACCCAGCACTACTTCTTTATTTTTTGCCAACCCCACACTAATGGAATAGATGGGAAGGTTATGTAAAAAATTTGTTGTGCCATCAAGCGGGTCGATGATCCAGTTGTATTCTTTGTCTGCAGAGGTTTCTACGGTTCCTTCTTCTGTAATGAAGCCTGCCTCTGGAAGTAATTCGCGAAGACGCTTCACCAATTTTCGCTCCGCTTCTTTGTCTACATAAGAAACTAAATTATTAAAGTCGTTTTTTTGCTCAATCTTATCGCGGTCAAAATTATTTCCTTCATGTACAATAAAATCACCCACCTCTTTACAAACTTCGATCACTCCTTTTTGAATTTCCTCCAGCTTCATTTATTTCTTGGTTTTATTTTTTACAAGAGTGAATATAACAATCAATATTGAAAACCACGCTGCTGTGTGTGGCACAACTTCGCCCATGTGTGCATATTGTCCTTCTACAGACATGCCTTTATAAAGCCTTACAAGATTATCCATCGTTACCGGAAGGTTGTCGAGTAAATATGAAACGCCAATTGGGATTAGTATTAAAATTGCTATCGGCACTATAACGGACCATTTGAAGGGGTTGTTCCCCAGAGCCTGATAAATGAGAAAATTAACCAGGATAATCCACAGTGAGATGCCCATTAACCCGGTGTAGATATTCCACCGCTGCCACTCGGGTGGAATGGAGGGAATGTCAGCCAAAACAAAAAGCAAAGGAGACGGAACAAATTTTATGAACAGATATTGAATGGCAAACCAAAAAAGGATAACCGTGTATTTACCCAATTTCTTAGGCCGTATTCGATTGGTAAAAGCATGTAGTAAGAAGCATGCGGGCAGAATAATTAATTGAAATAATGTGAGAGTTCCATACGATCCATCCAGCCCCTTCAATGCGCCCATAACAACTACGTGCCACATGATGAACAGCGCACTATTAATCCATATTTGTTGGGTGGTTATTTCTTCTTTTTCAAAAAGTTGATCGTACAATTTTAGCAGACCGGCAAACCAGAAAAATAAAAGCGGTGCAAAGTAAAAACCCCCGAGTAGACATGCCGCAGCGAAAATGGCCGTGACAAGTGCGCGACTTTTAAACATGGTTTCCATTCACCACAATCACGATCTCGCCTTTCACGTCCTTCTGTTTGAAATGAATAATGATTTCCTCTAACGTACCATTTACAGTTTCTTCAAATAGCTTCGTCAGCTCACGGGATACTGAGGCCTTTCTTTCGCCTCCAAAGTATTCACTGAAGTGCTCTAATGTTTTGACTAGGCGATAAGGTGATTCATAAAAAATCATGGTGCGCTCCTCGTTGGATAATTTTTGCAACATGGTCTGACGGCCTTTTTTCTGCGGAAGGAAACCTTCAAACACAAAACGATCGGTTGGCAAGCCAGACTTCACCAAGGCGGGAACAAATGCAGTAGCGCCCGGAAGACAATCAACGGATAGGCCAGCCTGAACGCAGGCACGCACCATTAAAAAACCAGGATCAGAAATGCCCGGCGTTCCAGCATCGGAAACAAGTGCCATCACTTCACCCTTCTGCATTCGCTCTACCAATGCAGTCAATGCGCGATGCTCATTGAAGGTGTGAAAACTTTGCAGTGGCCTGCTTATTTCATAATGCTTCAAGAGCACACCAGACGTGCGCGTATCTTCAGCAAGAATTAAGTCTACCTGTTTTAGAATTTCTACGGCCCGAAAGGTAATGTCACCTAAATTGCCAATGGGTGTTGGAACTAAATAGAGCGAAGACTTTCGATCTTGTTTCATTTCGCCACAGCATCAATGGCTTTGGCAAGTTCACGGTCTTTTTCGGTTACAATATCACCGGCATCATGTGTGCTGAGGGTGAACGAAACTTTGTTCCATGTATTTTCCCAGGTAGGATGATGGTTCATCTTTTCGGCCGTGATGGCCACCTTCGTCATGAATCCGAATGCTTCGGTGAAGTCTTTGAATTCAAATGTTTTCTTTAGTGATTTTTTTTCTTCCTTCCACATACTGTTAATGGTTTGTATTTAAATGTAATTGGTTAAAGAGAAATAAGACCTTCAATGTTTTCAACTTTTTCATACACATCAATGACCGCTTCACTGGATGGACACATCATCTGAATGGTGAAGCTTACGTAATTTCCGTTGGCGGAATTTTTTTCGGTAACATTATTAGTAAGGAATAACTTTCTTAGTTCCTCTTCCTTTCCTTTTGGTACAATGAATTTGAAAACATAGAGTACTGGCCAGGCGTGATATTGGTCTAGTTTTTCCTGAAATGACTTCTTCCACTCCTTTTCCATAGTTTGTTAAAAATAAAAGACCTGTATCAATTTTCATGATACAGGTCTTTTATTTAGTCAGATCGCTTAATAAAATTTATAGCGGTCATCTTCAATGCCTGAATTCTCTTTGATGGCTTCTGTAATGTTGAAGCTGGTTTGAGAAGAAAGACTTTGCTCCAATTGATTCTTGTATTGACCGTAGTCGGCTACAGCGGGTGCAACCGTCTTGTTTTGCATTTCAATAATTACAACACCTGACTCTCCACCGTAAGGTGCAGTGCGCTTTCCACCCTCAAGCGAAAAGATCAGCCCTATCACTTCCGGATCAACACCAACTGAAGGAAGTGAGCTTGACGTCATGTGCAGGTCATTTAAATTTCTAACCGCGGCATCCGGTCCGTAAGCCTGGGCAATTTCTTCCAATGTGCCGGTAAGCTTGGAAAGCTTTTCAGTAATGAGTTTGCTCTTTACTTCATCTCTAACAGCTGGGGTCATTTCTTCTTTCACCTTATCCAAAGGCTTATATCCTTTTTCTATTTTTTCTGTCATCACGGCCACTACATATTCATCCTGCAGGTCAAATACTTCTGAAACTTTACCTACAGATGCATCGCGGAACATCCACTGTACAACTCTGCGCGCATCAGATAAAATACCTACACGTCTATCAGCAGTCTTGATATCCTTGCCGTACAGTATTTGCAGGTTTTCTTCTTTTGCTTTGTTTTCAAATTCGCTTATGCTGCTCACAGACGACTGGAATGACTCTGCCTTGCGCGCAGCAGTGTTGATGCTGGCATCGCCTGCTGTGATTTCCGTTTCCAATGTTCCTATCCAATAGGCTGTGTTGTCTTTGGTGTTGGTGACATCAATGATGTGGTAACCAAATTCAGATTCCACAACCGTATTGACCAAGCCAGTCTTGTTTGCATTGAACACCGCGCTTTCAAAAGGCTTCACCATTTGACCGCTTGAGAACCAACCCAAGTCACCACCGTTTTGCCCTGAGCCTGGGTCCTCACTCACTTCTCGCGCCTTGGTGGCAAAGTCGGCACCGGCTTTTAATTCTTTCAAAATACCCTCTGCTTTTGCTTTTGCTTCGGGCTTGTTGCTATCGTCCGTCCATTTCACAAGAATGTGACGGGCACGTGCTGAATAAACAGTATCACTTCCTAAGCTTGATACCTTCACCACCTTGTAGGTATTTCCATCCAGAAAGGGACCAAATACTTTTCCTTCTACAAGGCTATCAGCCGATACATAAGGGGGTAGATTATTTGGGGTGTAGCGTTCAAAAGGATTGCTTGCTTCTGAATTGATGATAGCAAACAGTGAGTCGTTGGTTGCTGTTCTGAATTCCTCAGCCAGTTGTTGAAGTTCTTGTCTGATGGCCACTGAATCATCATGCGATGCTTCCACAGGAAAGGAAACAAAACTGACATCAGCTGTTAACTCTGTTTTAAATTTCTCCTTGTTCCGGTTATAGTAATCTTTAAGGTCGGCATCCGCAATTTTTGCTGCCGAATCACTAATGGAGTAATAGGGAACGTATAGGTATTTGATTTCGGCTACATCGTTTTGAACATGGTACTCGCGTTCCGCTTCCGCTGAAGTAATGTATCCTGTCTTGATCATTAAATTTTCATACTTAATGCGGATGCGGCCTGGACGAAGGTTTTGCTGAAATTGCTCCCAGCGAAAACGGTCTTCACTGGTTTCTGGTCGCTTAGACAATTCTTGTAAATAACTGACAACCTTATTGGGATCAAACTGACCTGCTTCCGTCAAGAAGATAGGTGTTGATTTTATCGATTCATTAACATGCTTTCCATAAAGCATGTCTTCCAATTCTTCTGTTGTCACCTTGATGCCCAACTTTTCATATTGCGGCTCAATGGCATGTTTGGCCACCAATAATTCCCATGCCTGGTTTTGGATTAAGGGCTGATCGCGCTCAGATGGATTTCGGTTAAAATATAACTGATAGTTCATCTCCTGTTGACGCACTGCATTCTGGTATTCTTCCAGTGAAATGGTATGGCTGCCAATTTCACCAACGTGGTTGCCACCACCTAAAAGAACAGAGTTATTTCCAAGTAAGTCGTTCAGCGTAAAAGCTGCAATAGCGGCAAAAACGAAGACCACCAATAAGGTCCCCATTTTGTTGCGCAAGGTTCCAATCAATGCCATATGCTTATTATGAATTCAGAAGTTTGGTTAGGAGGCAGAAGTTTTTGTTTAGTCTACCCCCAATTAATTAAAGACCGCAAATTTAATGTCAATTGTGTATTTGAGAAACTTGGGGCACGAAATAATCCTAAATTTTTAAAATGAGGGCAAATACATGTAAAACAGCAACTTATAAGCTAAAAGGATCAGCCCTCCAGGATCATTTTCACAACATCGATGCGATTGTCAAGCGTGGATTGCACGATAAAGGTATAGGGAGGAATAAATATCTTTTCACCGGGATCGGGAATATCCTCTGTGAAGTCGATAAGGAGGCCACTTAGCGTCTCATATTCACCCGTAGCCAGTTGCCAATTGTATTTTTCATTCAGGTAATCTACTTCCAACCGGGCACTGAAGAGATAGGTTTTGTCATCTATCTTTTGTTCGATGAGGTCATCTTCATCATGCTCATCTTCTATCTCTCCAAAAATTTCCTCTATCACATCTTCCATACTTACTATGCCCGATGTACCGCCAAACTCATCTATCACCACCGCGAGACTCTTTCTCTGGTTAATGAATTTGATCATGAGTTCATTGGCCATGGTAGTCTCCGGCACGATCAAAATAGGCGTCAATATTTCTTCAATGGTCTTGGGCTTTTTGAACAACTCCGAGGAATGGCAATAGCCTATAACATCGTCAATGGCTTCTCGGTAAATAATGATTTTCGAATGGCCACTTTCCACAAAGGCTTCTTTCAACGTCTCAATATCCTCGTCTATGGCAATGGCAACAATCTCTGTGCGGGGGATCATACATTCGCGCACACGCACAGATTTAAATTCCAGGGCATTGTGAAATATTTTGGCATCCAGGTCTATTTCATTATCCTCATGCTTCACCCGCTTCATGTTCTTTACATAATTGTTTAGATCAATCAATCCGAACACCGGCCTTGCGTCAGAATACTCCATCCCAAAAACATAGGTGATCACCAACCGCGATAGATTAACAATAAAAAAAACAAAGGGAAAGAGAATAATGTATATGATCATGAAGGGAACCGCAAGGGCTGCCAACATTTGATTGGGGTTGATAAGGAAAATACTTTTTGGTAAAAACTCGGCCGTGAATAGTACAAGTAATGTTGAAAGCAAGGTTTGGCAAATGAGGATGGAAACTTCTGTGTTAATGACCTCTGGCAAGTATAGGCGAAGTTCGGGTTCAATGAGTTGTGCCATAAAAATACCATACAGCACCAGGCTAATGGTGTTGCCCACAAGTGTGGTGCCGATAAAATAGGAAGTCTTCTTGGTGAGATAGGCGAAAATTCTCCCCGATAAAATGCCTTGTTTTCCCTGAAGTTCTATTTGCAGTTTATTGGCAGCAAGATAGGCTATTTCAATTCCTGAAAAAAAAGCTGAGGCAACGAGAAACGTAAGGATAAGCATGATCAACGTGGTGTCCATTTATTCTTTGCTTTTTCGGTATGTATAAATAAAAAACAAAGCGGTTGCCAACATGATGATCCAATACGATTGACCAAAACTGGTGGTAATGCCCTGGTGTATGCCAATGATTAGAAAACCCGCAGACAACGAAAGGATAAGAACATCAACCAATTTCATGGAGGCAAAATTAATGGAATTTGTTGGATTATGGCGTGGCCTCCCTGTGGCCTTTCTTTCAGCGAAAGTCCCTGGCGTATCCTACTCTTCAAATTGTAAATCCGAATCGTTTAGGTTAAGGATTGTATATGAAGATAAATCTTGTTTTGCTTCCAAGCCTTCGCCATAGATCACATTATCTTGTTGGCGTATCGTCACAAATTTATCCGTCTTTATATTCCGATCTTTAGGAAACCAGAATAATTCCTCTGTGTTCAACTGTTCGTGCTGCTTCATATTTTTTACTTCCACCTTGCCTTGACCGCGCCACTTGTTTTCTTCTTTGAAAAAAAACGCATGGTTGGCTTTAAGTGTGGAGGCAATGTTTCCTACTTCGTCAAAAAATTCAATAGCCACACCTTTGGGGAATTCCCGGTCTCCGTTTTGGTATTCAAACACAACATCAGCTGTCATCTTTACAGTAACCTTTCCATGTTCACTGTTATAATATTCTATGTTTTCAACTTCGCGCTGCGGACCGTCATAGGTAAGGATCTCTTTCCTTTCTGCATCTTCACAAGATGTGAGCACGAAGAGTGCAAGGGTTAACAACAGAAGAAAAGCATTTCGTAGCATGGGCTAAAAAGTAAAAAGGCCATAGACATGCTATGGCCTTTGATTAATATTTTATGATGTTAATCTTTTCCTCTTGTGCGGATTACCACAGACTCACCTACCCAACACCAGTCGATTTTTTTCGATTCACCTTCTTTCCATCCTATCTCAAAAATTTCGGAGGTAGAAGGAAATTGAGATTTTGCCTGTGCCATTTTTTGCTGGTCGCCCGAACGTGCATACATATCATACGCAGCTAGGAATATCAGCCGGTCTTCAGCATAACTTTTTTCCTTCAGACAATCTTTAGCACTATTCATATATAAGTCCCCAATCAATTCATACGCTTCCTTTGTGCTGGGATCAGCTGTTAGAGCTTGTCTGCCCAAGTCACGTGCGGTAACCTTGCTGCCTTGTTTTGCCTCTATTCTGGCTCTGTACATAATCATCTCAGCTTTATCACCAGAAGTGGGTGCAATAGCAAGTGCTTTCTTAAACCATTCATCCGCTTCCTTGTACTTCTCCTGTGCAAGATATTTTATCGCAAGATTTTTCGCGATACCAAAATCAGGTGTTTCGTTGAAGACTTGCTCGGCAGTCTTCAACCACAATGGATCGTCTGTACATTTTCCACGCAACATGCTGTAAAAAATTTTCTTAGCCAGATCGATATCGTTGGGATTCGCATTATATTTTGGTTCAAGGCGGGCCTTTACTTTTTCACAATCAAATTTAGGGCCGGTGGAGATAAAAATATTGTCAACATCCTCTCCATATTTTATGTATTTAGCGTCAGGCTTGCCTTCTGCCTTAGCCTTCTTTCCTTTTTTCTCAATAATGTCCGTGAGGTTATCATACTTATCCATTACCTCATCATCCGTCAATCCTTGAAACTTCATTTTTACCATATAGATGGTTTGCATGTACGGCACCAATGTTCCGTCCATCACGTTTTCTTTGTTGAGGTCATACGTTTCATCCATCATCTTCATTAAGTCCTTTACCTTCTCCGAATTCAGTAAATACGGGTAAGCAGCAAGGGCTTTACGGTTCATAATAGAAGCCTTTTCACCGCATTCGGTATTGGCTATGCGCAGGTCATAGATAATAAGAAGCGAATCAACATACTTGGCTTTTTTTGCCGCGTCCTTTTCACTCTTGGCAAGGGCTTCGTACACATCTGCTCCGTATATGTAAAGACTCTTGTTGAGGTCAGGTGCATTGGCAATTAACCAATTCAAAGGAGCTATCGCAGATTTGGGGTTACCGGCTCGGTTGTCTTTTAATAATACTAAGGATTCTTCTGCTTTGGCCTTGTCAGCAGGCCATTTGTACTCTGCGCCGCACTGGGCCGATACCTGGTTAAAAGCACTAAGCCCAATCGCAAGCATCAATACGGCAGTCAATACATTCTTGTTCATCATACGTTTATTTTCTTAATCGAATTTTCTTTTAACAAACCACTGGTCGTTCAATGTTAATCCGAAGTATACTTTAAAGTAATTTTCTTCTAAAACATTTTCTGATTTATTTCCTCTTTTTCCTACTCTAAAGGCTAAATCAAGGCTTGAACGGCCAGTTGGTACCGAGAGGCCAAAATTAATGCCAAAGTCATTTACCGGATTATTATTTATTAAATAAGGGGTCTTTTCAAAACTTGCTCCCGCTCTATACGTCATGCGTTTCACAAAATTATCCACTGAATATGGGTCTGGAGTAAATTCGCCACCAATGGAGGCTTTCCATGATTTGGTAAGTCCTTCGGCGTCTTCTGCGTCAACGCTTCTGAAGGTGGTCCAGTCCTGATGCTTGAAATCCATCCCAATCAGCCAGTATTGTCCTTTAGCAAGGGAAACACCAATTCCAATATCTTGCGGAATGGATATCTCGCCTTTATTTTGGCGCAGTGTTACAGAATCCAATACCTTGTCTGGGTTGGTGGCGTCCAGCCTGGAGAAAATTATCTTGCGCCTAGTGTTGAGGTTGCTATTGAAACCATACGTTCCACCCACAGTGAAACGGTATTTTCCATTGAGAACGGAATCCTTCACGTAAGCAAAACCGGCTTCAAAATTAAAATCACTGACACTGTTTTTTTCACTGACACTCACGGTATAGTACGCGGGCTGCGGCACGCCCAACAGTGTATTTGAATATTGGTTGGTGAAGGATC
This sequence comes from Cytophagales bacterium, assembly GCA_038218385.1. GTDB lineage: Bacteria > Bacteroidota > Bacteroidia > Cytophagales > Cyclobacteriaceae > JBBRKB01. The sequence continues at coordinate 10,989 of JBBRKB010000053.1, forward strand.
CAAATATGTAAGAGGCTCTAAGGCCAACTGAAAATCCCTTCTTAATGCGATAACCATTGGACCAGAAGAACTGGGTAAGACCACCCGATCCTTTCTGTGAAACTTCTGCGGTGCCTACGGTTGCCCCAACAACAGGTTCATTATAAATCAATTTGTATTTCACTTTTGTGAACGGCTGGATGCCTATCGATGTAGTCCAGCGGAGTGGCTTGGTTACATCTTTAGGCCGAATAGGAAAAACCATGGTGAGATAGTTGAGGTTTCCGCCTGTGCTTTTTTCATTCACGGTGTCACCCTTTATGAACCGCGACTCGTATAAAATACCCGTACTGAAAATAGTGGTGGAATTATACACCAGCAAAGCCGGATTGAGATTGTTGGAATACCAGTACTGGGGAGCGGCAATACCAACCCCCGCCATACCTTGGTTATGGATGAGCGCATTACCGTAGTGTTCACCTATGCCAAAGGTATTGATGGGTGACGATGCGGCTTGGCCAAACGCTCCGGTAGAGGCAACACTTACCAGGCATACTAAAAGAAACTTTTTATCGATTGACATTATAAATAAGAATACTGTTTAACCCTATCAGCACTAAATCCGGGGCCGCAAATATGGAGGCTTTCAGTTTGTTTTCAAAAAAAGCCGTGTCGCCTCCACACAATATGACCCGTAAACCGGGATATTTATCTTGATATCGCATAATAATACCTTCAATTTCAGCAATCATCCCGTTGATTACACCACTCTGAATGCTGGATTCAGTGCTGTCTCCTATCAATCCAACAGCGTTGGCACTATCAACCAACGGCAATTTTGCTGTGAATGTATGGACAGCTTTGAACCGCATTTTCAGTCCAGGTGAAATACTTCCTCCAAAATAATTTTTTTGCTTATCAACAAAATCATATGTGATGCAAGTACCCGCGTCTATGACTAGAGTATCGGTTTCCTTAAAAAGTTCTATCGCTCCACACACACCAGCAAGTCTATCCACCCCCAAAGTGGTGGGTGTGCTATAGTGGTTGATGATGGGAAGTGGCAAGGCGTGATGAAGAAGGTAACACTTTTCATTTTTCACTATCGCAGCCACGTGGCGTGCAGCTTTGCTCACACTGCTTATGATAGCATGTGAAGCAGGGTGTGTTTCAATCCATGCTTTTAATTTTTCTTCATCTGAAAATGTGCGTTTTTCAACTAGATCATGCTGATCAAAAATCCCTACCTTGGCAGTTGAATTGCCAACATCAATAATTAGGTTCATGTTGATTAATCTTGCAAAAAGATTTTTGAGTAAAATGTTAAAATTATGAATTCAAAAGACAAATATAAAGTCATTGGATTAATGTCGGGCACCTCACTCGATGGTGTTGATATAGCCTGCTGCACCTTAAAACTTTGGAATGGCCGGTGGGTATACAATATCGATGTTGCCCACACCGTCAGCTATTCAAAATCCTGGATAAAAAAACTCTCGACAGCCCACGAACTTGATGGAATTTCATTGGCGCTGCTCGACAAAGAGTATGGTAAATACCTTGGCGTGCTCACACAGGCATTCATCATAAAAAATAAACTTCGTGGCGTTGATTTTATTGCTTCGCATGGGCACACTATTTTTCATCAACCCGAAAAAAACCTGACCTATCAATTGGGCAGTGGGTATGAACTGCATGCAGCAAACGGGCTGCCCGTGATTTTTGATTTCCGAAGTCTGGATGTAGCACTGGGCGGACAAGGCGCACCACTAGTGCCGATGGGAGATAAACTTCTTTTTCAGGAATATGATGGTTGTCTTAACCTGGGTGGGATAGCCAACATTTCTTTCGATATAAAAACAAAGCGGCAAGCATTTGATATTTGTTTCGTAAACATGGGATTGAATTACCTTGCATCACAACTGGGAATGGGCTTTGATAAAAATGGAGCAAATGCAAACAAAGGTGAAGTGAATGCCAACTTGCTAGCGGCGCTGGAAAAATGTCAGCTAAAATTTAAAGACAGCAGACCTTCCTTAAGCTATGAAATATTTTCTTCCACTATAAAACCAATCCTTGACAAATCGAAAATCTCTGTTGAAGATAAGCTTGCCACGTTTGTGGAATCGATAGGCAATGAAATTTTAAAAGCACTCCCCAAAGGAAGTAATCGCTTGTCCATTCTCGTCACGGGTGGAGGAGCATTAAATTCTTTTTTAATGTACCGCATGATGGAATTAATAGAAGAGAAAGGCGATTTGATTATACCCGAACCCGATGTGATCAATTATAAGGAAGCTCTTATCTTTTCTTTTTTAGGCGTGTTGCGCGTAAGAGGTGAAGTGAATTGTCTGAAGAGTGTGACCGGAGCAAAATCCGATAGCAGTGGAGGAATGGCCATTGGCTTTAAGAATGTTTTATAAACAAATTTTTCTGCTGTCGTAAATTTGCAAAAAGCGTTGCCAGACTTTCTTACTTTTGGAAAACCGTATTAACGAGATTAAGCATGCAAGATCTTCTGGATAAATTTGAAAACAAGCAACCCGAGATTGTCTTTGAATGGAAAGATACCGAGACCGAAGCAGAAGGCTGGGTGGTGATCAATTCACTTAGAGGAGGTGCGGCCGGCGGTGGTACACGCATGCGCAAAGGACTAGATAAAAGAGAAGTGGAATCGCTTGCCAAAACGATGGAGGTGAAGTTCACCGTGTCGGGACCGCCTATTGGTGGGGCAAAGTCTGGGATAAATTTTGATCCCAATGATCCACGAAAAATTGATGTCTTAAAAAGATGGTACGCTGCCGTGATGCCGCTGCTAAAACATTACTATGGCACAGGTGGTGATTTAAATGTTGATGAGATTACGGAAGTTATTCCCTATACAGAAGATGTAGGTGTATGGCATCCACAGGAAGGCGTGTTCAATGGCTACTTCAAACCCACGGAGCCCCAAAAAGTAAATAGGATTGGTCAACTCAGGCAGGGGGTTGTGAAGTTGATTGAAGACGACCGCTACACTCCTTTTGTTAATAAGAAATACACCATTGCCACCATGTGTACAGGTTACGGTGTGGCAGAAGCCGTGAGGCATTATTATGATTTATGG
>JBBRKB010000054.1:0-14029 GCA_038218385.1 Cytophagales bacterium
AATCGATTTTGACTTGCTTGCCTGATCATCGGCTGATGAATTTTTAAATGATTCAATCAGAAATCCAGAAAGTAATATGAATAAACCTATTATTGCTATTGCTCCCCGAAGACTGATAAATGAAAGCCTACCGCAGTAGCACTTTCTTGTTGACCTTTTCCTGCTTTTAAAAGCCTGCCAATTACATACCTTTGCTCTTGGCCGAGTTGTTTATAGTTTGTCATTTGCAACACAAAGTTTAAAAAACCGGTCAATTGAAGGGAGGTTTTGTCCTCCTTTCAATTGACCTTTTTGTGTTGCACTTATCACGTGAACTTAGGACTAAATAACGCAGGATTTCCATCATCTTTCACCACGAGAAAGTAATTCGGATGGGAATACATACTTTGTATTTTACTACAACTTATCTTAGACGCGATTTGAGGAGCCTAGGCTCGAAAAAAAATCACCGCCATACGAGGCTTCCTGATTTTTATTCTCCAAGCCCGCGATCACTTCAAAAATCATTTGAGATAGATTTTGTAATTAATTTTTAAAATTTATGAGAAAACAAATTGGTGCATTGTTCATAGTACTTTTTACCATTGGTTGCAGTAAGCAATTAATTGACAATAACAGAATAACCGTGAGTAAAAACGGAAGGCATTTAGAACATAAAGGAAAACCTTTTATTTACTTAGGAGATACTGGATGGGAACTTTTTCACAGGCTCGACCGCGAAGAAGCAACGGAGTATTTGCAAAACCGCGCGGAGAAAGGTTTTACGGTTATTCAAGCAGTAGTATTAGCCGAGGTAGACGGATTAAAGAGCCCCAACGCTTATGGGGAAGTCCCCCTTATTGACCTTGACCCAACAAAACCAAACGAAAAATATTTCGAGCATGTTGACTTTATAGTAGACAAAGCCGAAGAACTTGGTTTGACAGTAGGTATGTTGCCAACATGGGGCGATAAACTTCCTAATATAATTGGAGGCGTTGGACCCGTGGTTTTTAATCCTGAAAATGCAACAGTTTACGGAGAATTTTTAGGTAGGAGATACAAGGACAAACCCATCATCTGGATTTTAGGAGGAGACAGAACCATTGACAGCGATACTGCTTTCTCCATCTGGAAAAATATGGCAGCAGGATTAAAAAAAGGCGATGATGGGAAGCACCTTATATCATTCCACCCTCGAGGGGGGCGCACATCAAGTTCTTGGTTGCACAACGAAGATTGGCTGGATTTTAATATGTATCAAACTGCCCATTTTCACCATTTCCAAAAAGTTTATGAACAGGCAAGTCATGATTATCTCTTACATCCAATAAAACCCACTGTTGATTCTGAGCCGGCCTACGAAGATATACCCCTTGAATTTTGGACTTTTAACGAATGGCAAACCGACCGAAAAGTTTCTGAGAGAGTACTGGATAGCAATTACTTGATAAAAGAACGTTCTTATTATCAAAAAGGCTTTTTTACGGACTATGATGTAAGGGTACATGGCTACTGGAACTTGCTTTCGGGAACTGGTGGATTTACTTATGGCAATAACGCTGTGTGGCAAATGTTTAAAAAGGGCGACAAACCAAATATACCGTGTTTATTCGATTGGCGTGAGTCTCTCGACCGTCCGGGAGCTATGCAAATAAGATTTGTAAAACGGCTTTTCGAAATTCGCAGTATTTCAAAACTTGTTCCAGATCAATCCGCTATTTATGGTATTAATAATAAAGATGATAATCATATAAGGGCCGCAGTTGCCGGGGATGGCTCCTTCTTAATAGCTTATACGGCAAAGGGACGGTCTGTTACCATCGTAATGAAAAAAATATCCGGCGGAAAAGTGAATGCCTGGTGGTATAACCCAAAAAATGGTGAAAGCACCTCCATTGGTGAGTTTGAAAACAAAGGTTTTCAAACTTTTCTTCCACCGACCAATGGATTAAACAACGATTGGGTACTGGTTCTTGATGATAAAGCCAAATATTCAATGCCGAAAGAGCTATAGTCTTTAATATCTGGAATTATCATAAATGATAATTCACATAAGTAATTTTAACTCAGATCCGTCCATAAATTTTTGAAAAAAAAACCCTTATATTTTATGAAGGTGTACAAATTCTTCAACTTGATTCAGATAAACGCGTACACAGATTGCCGAGGGAGCGTCCAATAGAGATGTTGTTGATCCTAAAACGTGATCGTCCTCGATATCCTTGTGTCGTGCCGCATGCAAAAACGCATTGCTTTCAACTAACGAAGATATTCATTTAAACATTTCATTAATCAATAACTGATGTATATGAAAAAGTTTTATTTGTTTCTTGTTTTTTCTTCCTGATAACGAATGTTAAAGGACAGAAAACTAAAGTGATAATCGATGAAGATACTGGCAATAATTGTTTTGCAGGGTACTCTTCCTGATCATGAAATTGAGTTTATTTCTCTCTGGAAATGCTTTAGGGTGTGGTTCCTAGAATTGGTTAAAATTGGATCTCTGAAATGCCGTATTCAAGATGTTCAATTAATGAACATGGCGACCAGCTCGGTTTGGCCGATTCGGTGACCCGAACTAGTAAACTTTTTCGGGTCACCGAGTTAGTCACCTAGGAATTGAGAATAGTTGAATAAAATGGAGCGGGATAAAAACAAAAAACCTTAAATTAATAAGGATTTGGATGTTTTGATGATGAATGAAATTGTATCAGCGGAGAGGGTGGGATTCGAACCCACGTTACCTTGCGGTAAACACGCTTTCCAAGCGTGCTCGTTCGGCCACTCTGACACCTCTCCTTGATTTTTTAAATCCGGCCACAAAGAAACAAAAAAAAAGCTGTCCGCAAGGATCATATAGACATTTCACCGGCTAAAGAAATACCAATCTTACTTCGAGCCTCATCAACACCATATTCACCCAAAAGCAACATCAGTTTTGTAAGGGCAGCCTCTGTGGTCATGTCGCTTCCGCTTATCACACCAATTCGGGCAAGAGCCTTGCTGGTTTCATAGCGGCCTTGGGTCACCATGCCACCGGGGCATTGTGAAATGTTTAACACAATCAACCCTTTCTCAATGGCGCTGTCCAGTGCTTTTATAAGCCAAGTTTCATTAGGGGCATTCCCAGAGCCATACGTCTCGAGGATAATACCTTTCAAACCTTTTATAGAAAAGATGGCATCGACTAAGGTTTCGTTGATGCCGGGAAACAATTTCAATATAGCAACATGCGTGTCAAAAGTAGCATGGAGTAGCAGAGCTGATGGTGATGTTGACTTATAAATAGAGGCATAGTTATAATCAATTTTAACCCCTGCCTTGGCGAGGGGTGGATAGTTTCCCGATTCAAAGGCATCAAATTGCATGCTCTCTACTTTGCGCGAACGATTTCCACGCAGGAGTTCATAGTCAAAGTAAATACACACTTCCGGGACAATAGACTTGCCATCGATTTTGGAAGAGGCAATCTCCAGCGCTGTTATTAAATTCTCTCGTGCGTCTGATCGTGGTTCGCTAATGGGTAATTGTGCTCCTGTAAAAACAACGGGTTTGGTTAAGCCCTCCAACATAAAACTCAACGCAGACGCTGTGTATGACATGGTATCAGTACCATGCAATACCACGAAGCCATCATTTACATCATAGTGATCATAAATAATTTGTGCAATGGTCTGCCAATGTTGTGGGGCAATGTTGGATGAATCGATGGGTGTTTCAAAAGAAATTACCGTTAACTCAAGCGCGAGATTCTTTAACGTAGGAAGGTGTTCCATTATTAAACTAAAATCAAACGGAACTAATGTGCCCTCCGAATCACGCGCCATACCAAAAGTGCCGCCGGTATAGATAATCAAAACGCGTCCCTTAGGTTTGAGGGGAGTAGCGGTATTGATGCTAATGGTTTTTAACTCCATTTTTATTTTTTAAGAGCTACGAGCTATGAGTTGCAAATAAATTTAGAGCTGCTGAAGTAGTTGCCTTCATCAGTTCCTCTGCTTCTATTTTCTTGATGGATGAAACCTTTGATGCAATAAGCGAAATATACGAAGGCTCATTGCGCTTTCCGCGATGCGGAACCGGTGCAAGGTAAGGACAGTCTGTTTCCAAAACCAAATGTTGAAGTTCAATAGCCGGAAGCACATCATCAAGGCCGCCATTTTTAAATGTTGATACCCCTCCTATTCCCAGTAGAAAACCTAACTTGATGATGCGGTTGGCCTGTTCAACATTTCCTCCGAAACAATGAAATATGCCACGCAATTTTCCATCGGTAAGTTCTTCAACCAAGGTGATGGTCTCATCTAAACTTTCACGGCAATGGATGATGATGGGAAGATTATATTGCATAGCCCATTTCACTTGAATGGTAAAGGCTTCCTTCTGTTGATTCCAAAAGGTTTTATCCCAATGTAAATCAGTTCCTATTTCTCCTACTGCCGCAAATTTTCGCTTGCGAAGCCAATCTTCTATGATATAAAGTTCTTTTTCAAAATCTTTTTTAACAGAACATGGATGAAGGCCCATGGTTGCAAAGCAAAGTTTCGGATGGCGTGCTTCTGTTTCCATCATGCTATCTATTGATGTGTGGTCAACATTGGGCATGTAGATCCTTTGGATATTTTGATCCGTAGCCTTCCTTAATGTATCATCCCGGTCTTTGTCAAATTCCTTTGCGTAGATGTGTGCATGTGTATCAATCCAAAAGTCCATGATCAAATTACTACCTTATTGAAAAATATATTTACCAAAAATCAAACAACCCATAACTACGGAAACTAGGCTCGCAAACAAAACTGCTCCTGCTGCTATATCTTTTACTTTACCTGCCAAGGGTTTTCGTTCAAGGGTAACAAGATCTACCAGACTTTCAATGGCAGAGTTTACCAGTTCCAACGAAATCACTAAAGCGATCGCGCCTATCAACACCATCCATTCTACATTTGTAATCTGAAAATAAAACCCGGCAGCTACTACCGCAAACGCAATGACGAGCTGAACCTTTAAATTTAATTGTTCAGCAAATGCAAACCGAAGTCCTCTGGCAGCAAAGATAAATCCCTTAAAAAACTTTTCCATCATCTAACAATTTTGTCAAAGCATCTTTCAACAACGTACTGTCTTTTCTAGATTGAAATCCAATATACTTTTGGGCGTCTGCTCGCACTGCATTTAAATCAAAATCTTTTTGATCACAAAACCCTGCAATCCCTTTTTTTTCCAAAACTTCTGCAAGATACATTTGTTCTGTTTGTTCTGGTGTAGGAACAAAAAACGCCTTGCCACCAAGAACTTGCAAATCCATAATAGTGCTATAGCCCGATCTTGAAATGATCAACTGTGAACTACCTATTATTTTGGCCAGGTCTTCACTTTCCGCAAAGTCCATCATGGTAAGATTATGTTCTGTTTTACGCTCCGTTCTACCACTCATTACTCCTCTCACCATTATGGCCTTTATAACACTTTCACTAAGTTGACTCAAAACAAGTTTTTCAAACACCGTGCGTTGAGGTTCTGGACCTGAAAGAATGAAGGCGATGTCATACCTAAATGGTTGTTGATTGTCCGGTGGATTGAATCGCGAAAGCGGCCCGATATACGTTGCCTTTACATTTATATGGTGCGAAAGTTGACCCGCCATGCTACGGTCATCTTTAAAATCAGGAATCCAACATTGGTCAAACTTTTTTATGAGGCGATAGTTCATTCTATTCACAACACCACTTAGCCACCTGATGGACTTAGGAACCAGAATATTTACCTGGTGCGTAATGAAAATATTCTTGGCATCACCCGACCAACAGCCATATCGGTTGTCAGATACTACAATGTCAATAGCGTGGTCGCGAACAATTTCTTCGATTTGTTTATGCTCTATTCGTATGCATGCATAAAACTTAAAAAGTTGCTGCGTCATTTTCCACACCATGGATGATTGTGCTGTGTATTGAGGGTCATACCCCACCAGTGTGAAATAGGTGAGCTGCGGAAATTCCGATTTGATTAATTTCAATGAGCCACCACTTCCTCCCACATACACCATACAATCCATTGCTAACAAAGCTTTAATAATGGGAATGCATCGGGTGGCATGTCCCAGACCCCAGTCCAACGGTGTGACCAAGATCCGCTTTGATTTCATAACACGATGGATTTAAAACTATACCCTTCATCGAGGCATTGTTTGATGAAGCGAGGTAACGTGTATTCCATATTCCTTCGGGCTTTTATACTATCATGAAAAACGATAACGGATCCCGGTCTTGTTACATTAAATGTATTGCGCAGACATGCTTCGGGCGAAAGGTTTCTATTATAATCAACAGACAGAACATCCCACATGATGATCGCATAATCACTGAGTTCCTTTATTTGCTTTTTTGTAATTCTTCCGTAAGGAGGCCGAAAAAGTTTTTTATTTCCATTACCCGGTAAATAGGGTTTGATAATTTCATCACATGCAGCAACATTGGAAACATAATCCTTAACATTTGATTTCCATCCATTCATATGATGAAACGTATGGTTGGCAAGTTGATGTCCCTCTGCAGCGATACTTGCCGCAATTTCGGGATGCTTGTGTACATTCTCCCCAATGCAAAAAAAAGTTGCCTTGATAGAAAAATCTTTTAATACGGATAAGACAAATTCAGTGGGACCCGGTACAGGACCATCATCAAACGTGAGAAACAATTCTTTTTTATCTGTTTCCCATCGCCAATGTAGCGAAGGGTAAATCATAGGAAGAAAGAAAGGTGTCCGGTGTGGGATCATCCTACACGACAAGAAAGGATGGTGATGTCATCATGGTATCCATTGCGTTGCTTGAATTCATCTAACGCAACAATCAGATCGTGATGGATCGTCTTCAGGTCTTTCAAAAGAATATGGTCTTGCTTAAAATAGTCGATCAGCGATTCAACGCCAAACTCTTCATTAGCTTCATTCACTGTTTCCGTGAGGCCGTCCGTATAACAAAACAATAAAAACTCATCGAGGTTTGTGATAAATCCTTCATTCAAAAAAGGAAGCGGATTAAGCGCACCTAAAACGGTGGAACCCTCTTCTAAAAAACGGATTCCATTTTTTTTATCGATCAGCATGGGCGGGTTATGACCTGAATTAACATATACCATGGTCTTCAGGCGCATGTCATAAATGGCGGCAAAGAAGGTAATAAACTTTTCCCCTTTTGTATTTTCCAGTACCTGAAAATTGAGCGCCTCTATAATATCCGTAAGGTTGGGTGTTTGCCTCAGCAACGTACGCAACGAAGCCTGAAAATTAGACATCATCAACGCTGCCGGTATACCTTTGCCACTCACGTCTGCTACGCAAATCAAAAATTGATTTTTGTTAATGGGTATGTAATCGTAATAATCGCCTCCTATCAAATCGTGTGGAAGGTAGCTGGCCTCCACTTTCAAAAGATCTGTATTGGGTAGCTTAACAGGAAATAAAAATTGCTGTACATCACTCGCGATTTCAAGTTCCTTGCGAAAAGCTTCTTGCTCAAGTTGTTTACGTGCCAGTTTTTTGTTCTCAATGGCCACGATGATAATGTTGCTCAGCGCCTGAATAAATTTTAAGGCATCTTCACGTTCAAAGTTTACATCGTCCACATAAAAGCCACCGACAAAAACCAATGCCAGTGCCGTAGTCTTATGCGCTACGGGAATGACAATATCAAATTCACCAAACTCTACTTCGTGTGTTTTGTTCAAACTTGAAATACCGTTCAAGCTTCTACAATACTCCGGCACTTCGACCTTAAGGAAATTATTATCGGTACCGAAATTCACCTTGCAATTCCACTCTTCGTCCAAAACATAAAGCGCCAGTTTTTTAATGTTGAGGTTGGAGCGAAGCGTAAAATTAAAGATCTTATAAAGTGACTCTTCAGACACATTATTGTTTATTGCCTGCGTGACCTCAAGCAAGGCATTGAGTTCAAGCTCCTTTATTTCGTATCTATTTTTTAGTGAGAGTGCAGGCATGCCGTAAAGTTAATGGATAAAACTACTTTCATCATAGTTTTTTGTAACTCCTTCCCTTCCAATTAAAAGAGCTTACATTGGCCATGATCCCAAAAAAGACAACATAGAAGGGGTACAATAATTCAAGTGCTAAAAACGTAAAGATGTGCCATCGAATTTTAAGGAATGTGGAAATTCGTTTCAGAAAAATATACTCTGCCAGAATTTTAACAATCACAAGCAAAACGGAAAAGAAAGGAGAGGGAGAAACAATTATTTTTACCAGCAGAAAAACAAACGCAACGTTAACCATAAAAATAAAAAGAGCCAACACGATGGAGAAACTGGTTTGCTGTTTCCACTTGCCCGCCCAACGAATGCGCTGATGAAACAACTGACTAAAATCCTGTTGTGGAGCAGTGGTCACCACACTTTCGGTATCAGCATTGAAAACAACACTGCCTGGAAACGACCGTGCCATTTTGCGCATGAGAAATTCATCATCTCCGGAAGCAATTTGATCGTTGCCTTCATAGCCCTTCACAATTTTAAAAGCGAGCTTTCGAAAAGCCAGATTGGCACCATTGCACATCGTAGGATAACCATACCACCAACATGCTACGCCTGAACCGATAAGGCTGGCAAATTCAATTCGTTGCATTTCAAGAAAGCAAGTATCACGCGAATGCATGCGCACAGCTCCAAATACAAACTGAGTTTTTTCATTCACAAATAGTTGCGCCATCGCTGACGCCCACAAACTGCCCGAAATACAATCCGCATCGGTTGTGATTATAATCGGATGAGAGGCACGCTCAACACCTTGCGCAAGGGCTTGCTTTTTTCCAATACCCTGTGATGTGAGTACCACCACTTCACTATCCCGATTCCCTCGAGCTCTTTTCCAGGTTTCAATTTTATCAAGACTACTATCATCGGATGCATCATTTACTAGAATGATTTCCAAAATCACCTGCTGCTGGGCTACCAAAGAGTTGAGCAACTGCACAACGTTATCTTCCTCATTTCTAAAGGGAACAATGACGCTGACGCCCGGCATCTGATGCTGATCCATTTTGACATGATGATGAAAAGCCTTTTGCCATCCCCTAATCAATAGCAAAACAACTACACCATAGAGTAACAAAAGAATCTGAGAAGCAAAAATCATTGGACGGCGATCAATTTGATTTATCAGCTGAAGGGATCGATTTTAAATTGCCCGAATTTCTTAAATATATCGCTACTGCCTAACTTTCCCACGTGATAAAAGTAGTGAAAGAGCGAATTATCCTTGGGCTTGACCCCGGAACGAATGTAATGGGGTATGGAATCATTCATATTAAGGCTACTAAAATTACCTTACTTCAATTTGGTGTTATCCATTTGAGCAAGTATGTAGGTCATGAATTGAAGCTTAAAAAAATATTTGACAGGGTTTTGAGCTTGCTGGATGAATTCCATCCCGATGAGGTGGCCCTCGAGGCTCCATTTTTTGGTAAGAACATTCAATCCATGTTGAAATTGGGGCGTGCCCAGGGAGTAGCTATGTCTGCTGCTTTATACCGCGAGATTCCTATTATTGAATACGCGCCGAAAAAGGTGAAGCAATCCGTTACCGGAAATGGAAACGCGTCCAAAGAACAAGTAGCCAAAATGTTGATGACGCAGTTTAGTTTGAAAGAAATACCAAAACTGTTAGACGCAACCGATGCACTGGCCGTTGCCCTTTGTCATTATTATCAAAAAGGGGATGCAAAGTCGAAACCCAAAACATGGGAAGCTTTTGTTAAAGACAATCCCGGCAAGCTTAAAAAAGTTTAGCTAAAAGACTGATTTATTTAACAGCTTAGCCTCACCTTCAAGACAAATTTTATTGGCCTGATCAAAGACTTTACCTTGAATGGTCATGGTACCTCTGGCAGCATCTGTCTCTGTAATTTCAAAAACGGCCTTGTATTCCTGATCCACATACATAGGTCTTTTGAATACCATTGTTTGTGAAAGATAAATTGATCCGTTGCCCGGAAAAATGGTTCCAAACACTTTTGAAAAAATGCTGCCCGACAGAAAGCCGTGCATAATGGGTTTCTTAAATGCGGTTGACTCAGCATACATGGCATCCAGGTGAACGGGATTATCATCACCTGTTATCCTGGAAAATTCAATAACATCCTTTTGCCGAAACCTATAGGTATGCTCAAACTTTTCACCTGTTGCAGCTTTCATATTGGTGTTGATGTTTGGTTATTATTTGATAATACCTTTGATGAAGGCAAACTTGACAAGTCCTGCCGTATTTTTCACACCCATTTTTTCCATAATGGAAACGCGATGGTTTTGTACGGTATTCTCGCTTAAGTTGAGTTGCTTGGCTATTTCCTTCATCGTTTTTTCCTCACATATCAAGTTGATGATTTTGATATCCCCATCTGTGAACTGGGGAACATTGCGCCTTACCTTGGTTACCGTGCGTGTAAAATTTCGCAGCGCTCGCACGACTAGTTCATTATGATAGAAATCATTATCAACCACCGAATAGATGGCGCGCTCTACTTCATCCGGAGGGGCGGTCTTTGATAGGTAGGCATGCGCGCCATAGCTTATCAATTGTTGAACATACTCCTCGGCATCTTCCATAGTTAAAATTACCACTTTAACATCCGGATAATTTTCTTCCATCCATATGCAAACATCATCGCCTCCCATAACAGGCATGTGCAAATCGACCAGCACGACATCAGGTGCCTCCTCTTCAACCAACTTAATCAACTCCCTACCGTTGATGGCTTCTTTGATAGTACCAACACGTTTGAAGGATTGAATCAATCGAATGAGTCCTTTTCGGAACAGCGTATGATCATCCGCAATATAGAGATTGATTTTAGGAGAGCTCTTCATTATGCTTTTTGAAATGATTCTACTTATCGAGAGTTGTGCTGCGGATAGAAGTGGTTGAATAAGGCATGTTTAGTTTGGCAAGATTTCCCCGCTCAAGGTTTTCGTTGGAAAACTCCGCGCCAATTAAACTTGCCCGGTTTCTAATGTTATTAAGTCCTAGCCCGGCTGATTGGTTTTTATCGGTCGAACGATAGTTATAGCCATCATCCAAAATTTCCACTATAAATGCATTCGTATGCCATTTAAAGGTAACGTTGATTTTCCAAGGTGAAGCATGGCGGAGTGAATTATTGATAACCTCCTGTATAATCCTGAATATATGGAGTTGCTTGTCTTTTTCCAAGGTTCGATCATTGCCTTCTTCACTAAATTCTACTTTAGCTACGCACGAAGAATTTATCCTTTTCACCATTTGTATAACGGCACGGCTCAATCCAAAATTTTCAAGAAATGCCGGGGACGTTATCCGTGAAACTGCTTTCACATAATCGATGGCACTGTCCATCGAATATTTTAACTCCTTCAATGCATCGTTTGATTCGAAAATAAATAAACCTTGTTTTTCGATCATGCCCAGGTTCATCTTCATGGTAAGTAATGTAGAACCTAGTTCATCGTGCATGTCTTGTCCAATTTCACGGCGCTCGCGTTCCTGTGCATCAATGGCAACTTTAATATTTTCTGCTACCAGATGTTTGTTCTCCGCCATAAGGTGTTCAATAATCTTAACATTCTTTTGCGCCGTAAAATATTGAACCACCCCCCAACCAAGCGTAAGGGTAAAGGCAAGCACACAAAGTATAATAGTGATTATCACAGTTCAAATATAAATTACCTAATGCAAGTTCAGGCATTAAAATAATCATAATTTTAGAACAAAATTGCGTTTACCCATTTGAACGATCTTACTTTTTCTCATAAACACTCCTTAATGACTCCTACATATCCTCATATCCCTTTAAAAACATGGGGGTAGTTGTTCGTCAAAGTGTTATAACATCCATAATCTCCTATCTCGGCGTTATTGTTGGGTATGTTAACCTACTCTATTTATATCCAAAATTTCTTCAAGCCGATCAGATAGGGTTGTTGCGCACCCTTCAAGACGCTGCGCTTCTGATGGCACCCTTTGCACAGTTTGGCTTGGCGTATAGCATATTAAAATTTTTTCCCGGCCTATCGAAAGGACCGGACAAGGGAAATAGTTTTATCAGTTTTACCCTACTCCTATCCATTGTTGCATACGGACTCTTTCTCATCACGTTTATCCTTCTCAAAGAACCTATCCTCTCTTTCTTTAAGGATAATGCAAGTGAACTACTCAACTACACATCGCTTATTTTGTGGTTGACTTTTCTAGTGATGATCATCACCTTGATGGAATATTATTCCCGATCGCTGCTAAAAATTATTTTCCCAAATCTCCTAAGGGAAATAGGGCTGCGGTTGATGCAAATGATTCTGGTTTTCCTTTACTATCAAAAAATTATTGACTTTCATCAATTTTTAGTTCTATCGGTGGGCACATACCTGGTCAGCCTCCTGCTTCTGGTTGGCTACCTGATGATCTTTGCTGGCTTTCGGCTGAATTTTAATTTTAAAATTATCACGCGTGAAAAATTTAAGGAGCTCATTGCCTTCAGCACCTTAAACTTTGTGGGCACAAGTGCTTCCATTATTATTTCAAAAATAGATAGCTTAATGGTATCAGCTATGAAAGGACTTTCTTCCAATGCCATATATACAACTGCATATTATATGGCCACGGTTATTGAAATACCCCGGCGGGCTATATTACAATCCTCCACTACTATTATTGCAAAAGCGTTTGAAGAAAACAACATGGCAGAGGTGCAAAGGATTTATCATAAGACCGCACTGAACCAAACGCTGATCGGAACATTATTATTAATTGGTGTCTGGGCCAATCTTCACAATATTTTTGAAATAATGCCCAAAGGTGAATTCTATGAAGCAGGTGCTACTGTGGTTTTACTTATAGGAGCTTCAAAACTTATTGACATGATCTTTGGTCCCAGCACAGAAATAATTGTGTTGTCAAAGCATTATTGGTTTAACATTGTTGTCATCTCCGTACTTGCATTGTCAGGCTTGACGTTAAACTACATACTTATTCCAATTTTTGGGATTAGCGGTGCAGCGTTGGCCACCCTCATTTCCATCATACTCTTTAATATCATTAAGTACGTTTATATTTTAGCTAAGCTGAAAGTGCAACCCTTTAATTTTTCCTTTATAAAGGTCTTGGGTGTTTGTGTCGTTTGCATAATCGTTAACGTATTGCTTCCAAACCTCACCAATCCTTACGTTGATATCCTTTATCGATCAAGTATCCTATCGATACTCTTTGTTGGGCTGGCGTTACAGTTAAAAATTTCTGAAGAAGTGGAAAGTATTTTCAGGAAAGGTTTGGCCATGTTGCGTGGGAAATAAGTAAACAGCACAAAAAAGTTATTTGGAATACACTTTATCCTGAGCTTCTATTAAGCCTTACGCTCTATGCCTGATTAACGGGATAATTTTATCGTATTCGTTGCTTGCCTGACGTTCCTGCTCCAAGTCGTAACGCGTCTGGATATTGAGCCAATATTCTGGTGTGGTTCCAAAAAATTTTCCCAAACGTAGAGCAGTATCCGCAGACATATTGCGCGTGCCCTTCACCAATTGGCTGATGCGTGTCTGATCAACTCCTATGGCCTTTGCTAATGCGTATGCTGTGAGTTCCATCTCGTCCAGAAAATCCAATTTGAGAATTTCGCCAGGGTGTACATTTTTTAACCGTTTCATAACAAGTTAATTTAGTGATAATCTATAATTTCAACATCGAGTGCATTTCCATTTGCCCAGAGGGTAGGTGAAATCATCCCTCTGGAGACCACTGTTTATTTTTCATGTAAAAGTTCTACCAACTGACCTGTGATCTCCTTGCGGGAATATTTTTTGTTCATGAAGGGCTTGGTTTCACTGTGATTTCCTGATCGCCATTGATCAAACTTAACTTTCACAAAATTCTTAATGCTTGTGACGTCATACGAATCAATCATTTCCCCTGCTTCGCTTTCTTTCAATACATCGGCAGCATCACTTGCCACTGGCCCCACAGCCAAGACGGGCAAGCCCGTAGCCATGTATTCAAATAGTTTTCC
>JBBRKB010000055.1:0-13996 GCA_038218385.1 Cytophagales bacterium
TGCCTCCAATAAAGTGTTGTCATTAAAACGCGCTACATCTGTGGTCGACTATCTCGTGTCGCATGGTGTCTCTGCTTCTCTCCTATCTGCAAAAGGATATGGAGATGAAAGACCCATCGTTTCCAACGATGATGAAATAGGTGGGCGTGAAATAAATAGGCGAACCGAAATAGAAATTATCGGCGCAAAATAAATTTCAGATTTATAACCTAACGAAAATCAGCACTTCCTTTCCTTCATGAAAATAAAGGTTCAACGAGTAGTTTGAAACTTTGTAGGTACTCACTTGCCCTAGTCCTTGTACCATAATCTTTGCAAGATCGTTTTGCTCAGACGGAATTTCCACAACCGGCGTCATCAATATTCTTCCAGGTTTTGTAAGTTCATATTTACCGGAAATGGGATTTTCCAAGGTGTGTCCTATGAAGGATCCTTTAAGACCGTCATCCGAAAAATTCAATGTAATGGACTTTGCCAAATCTAAAGGTGCTGATGTTGTTGCGGCAGTTTGAAGATTGTAATAATGAACCAACCTCCACTGGCCACTCAACGAATTAATGGAAGGATCTTCACCACAAGATGCGAGTAGAACAACTAAAAATAAAAAGGCAAATTTTCTCATACCGCTTCCCTTCAAAACATTCAAAACTTGTTACGTTAAAACTAAGCCTTTTCATCAAAAAGCCCAATAAAAAAGCCCGGACTTTATTTCCGGGCTTCTGTTTCTTTTTCAGAACAATTACAATTTTGAGTTAAGACCCTTACCTGCCTTAAAGCGGGCAATTTTCTTCGCTTTTATTTTGATGGTCTCACCTGTTTGAGGATTGCGGCCTTTGCGCGCAGCTCTCTTGGAGAGTGAAAATGTACCAAAACCAACAAGCGTCAATTTATCGCCCTTCTTCACTGTTTTCGTAACGGACTCAATAAATGAGTTCAATGCAGCACCCGCTTGTACTTTAGTCACGCCCGCATCCTCGGCAATCTTTGCAATAAGTTCTCCTTTGTTCATAAAAGTTGTTGTGATTTAAAAAAAATTTTACGCGGGCAAATATAGAGGCTTTTTCTTCTTTGCCAACCTTTGAAAAAACTTATGCATGTTAAACTGCTAATACTATCAAGGCTTTCAAGAGATGCAATATACTATTCACTTACATTATCACTTTAAGTGATCAAATCTTTTCCGCTGAGTATCCAACCTTACGAAGTGATTCCTTCACGCGTTCAACATCCATATCATCAGGTATTGACAGTGTTCTGTTTACATCCTTTAAATCTACCGTCCAGTTTCTTTGCCTGTTACTTCATCAAGACCGGGCGCTACTTTCGACACACAAGCATCAGATTAAATATTTGATTTTAATTTCATCTTTAATAATTGATTTTAATTGTCATTTCGAATCTGCCGTTGCATGGAAATTCATATCCATTTGTTTTATGTGCAAATAAACGATACACAGGCATTCCTTTCGTTACATAATTATAGAAATCATTTGTAATATTAGCTATCCAAAAAAAGACATGAAGAAAGTACCTATTGATATCATTTTAAATCCCATCGGTACCTTTATTAAAAGTGAATCAACCGCTGGTATTTTACTTTTTGTGAGCGCTGTAGCTGCCTTGATTTGGGTAAACACGCCCCTGGTACATTTCTATCATGATCTTTGGGCCTTCGAATTTTCTATTTCATTTGCCGGACATACCATTACCAACACCTTGCACCATTGGATCAACGATGGGCTCATGGCCATGTTCTTCTTTGTGATCGGCATGGAATTGAAACGCGAGATAATGGGTGGTGAACTGTCATCGCCCCGTAAAGCATTACTGCCCATTGCGGCGGCCATTGGAGGTATGGTTGTGCCTGCTATCATTTACATATTGTTTAATCCCTCTTCGCCAGAAAAATCAGGATGGGGAATTCCAATGGCAACAGATATTGCTTTTGCCTTGGGCATTCTTTCCCTTCTCGGCAAGCGCATTCCTACATCACTCAAAATATTTTTAATGGCTCTCGCCATTGCCGATGACTTGGGTGCAGTGTTGGTGATTGCCTTTTTCTATACCTCCAATATTTCATTCATTAGTTTGGGCACAGGTGCTGTTTTCCTTGCTATCCTGATAGGAGCAAATGCCATGGGGGTGCGAAATACATTGTTCTATGGCATCATTGGTATTGGTGGATTGTGGCTGGCCTTTTTGATGTCTGGAGTTCATGCTACCATTGCCGGTGTACTGGCTGCCCTTACCATACCAGCCCGCACTAAGATTGATGAAATTGAATTTGTTGACAAATTAAAAAAACACGTCAATGACTTTCTGGCTGTAGAACCAAACGATGTATCTCTGTTGGAGCCGGAACAAATGCATTACATCCGCAAAATTCAAAAATTAACGCTTGCAGCAGATACCCCATTACAACGATTGGAGCACGCGCTTCATCCCTTTGTAGCGTTTTTAATCATGCCGTTGTTCGCGTTGTCAAATGCCGGAATTATCTTTGATGATTCATTTTTTGAAAATATATTTCATCCAACCAGTGTGGGCATTATGGTTGGGCTGTTGGTTGGCAAATTTATCGGTGTGGCAGGTATGAGTTTTATCATGATAAAGTTTAAGTGGGCTGAACTTCCACCGGGTTCGACATGGCAACATTTAATTGGCGCTGCTCTCCTGGCGGGTGTCGGATTCACGATGTCTATGTTTGTAACCAATCTCGCTTTCCAAAATCAAGAACTAAACATGCTCTCCAAAGCCGCCGTGTTGATTGCCTCTCTCGTTGCCGGATTAACAGGCTTCATTATTCTACGGTTAAATTCAAAACATTAGGGGTAGTAAAAAGGAAAATTACGATACAAAAAACCCGCCTGGCCTCCCTTTTCCACAATCTTTTTTACCTTTGTGTTCAGGCAGATCATGTATCTACAATTCAGTATTCACTACTGCCTACTCAATAATTTTAACGTAATAAAATCGACATGCAAATTTCAAAAAACAAAGTGGCCGCTATTCATTATACCTTGCGTGATAATGAAGGAACAGTTCTGGATTCCAGTGATGGACGCGACCCCTTATTGTATATTCAAGGTATCGGAAATCTGATTTTAGGAATGGAAGAAGGCCTGGAAGGAAAAGCAAAAGGTGAAAAGGTGCAACTTAAAATAGCGCCTGAAAAAGGATACGGTGTTCTCAATCCTGAACTCGTTCAGCAAGTACCTATGAAAGCATTTGAAGGCCAGGAGGTAAAAGAAGGAATGCGTTTCAATACAAACCAGGGCGAAGTAGTTACGATAACAGAGGTCAGTACAGATTCTGTAACCGTTGATGGCAACCACCCACTGGCAGGTGTTGAATTAAATTTCGATGTCGAGGTAATGGATGTAAGAGAAGCAACTGCTGACGAAATATCCCATGGTCACGTGCATGGCGAGGGTGGTCATCATCACTAGTAAATATTTAATTCTATTGAAAAAAGAGTTGCTCCAAACGGCAACTCTTTTTTTTGTTTCATTCCGTAAAACAATTAAACACAAACAATCGCTGTGCTCCTAATACCACCTGGTCAGGCATCACATGCACAATGTGTGGATAAGAATTTATTTTACGTCGTTGTGACTTTTCTCTGCCTTGTTGATTCCTAGTTCAACATGTTATAAATACCGCGGTAGTATGAATTGAAGTTTTTTCAAATCTAAACCTATGCTACAGTATGGAACCTAAGAAAAATCCGAAGTATGATGTCAATAGATATCGCACTTCACTATTCTCGATTGGATTAATTTGCAGTGTCGCCATTGTTATCATGGCCTTTCATTGGAAAGTTGAGTTGATAAAAAAAACAACTCCAAAACTACAGCCGCCTGATGATATGATCACCTATGTTGTACCCGCAACTTCATTCGAACAGCCTAAGGCCCTGGAGAAAATTGTTCACGTAAAATTTGCCACGAGTTTTACTGAGTCGAAGGTAGATGATATCATTGAGGCTAATGAACCTGATTTAATTATTGATCCGTCTCTGATTGAAACAACCGCATCACGTGTGGAAGTGGCGGTGGAATTACCATCGGGAGATGAACCTCTCATTAAATCTGAAGTTGCTCCTGAACCTGTTGGTGGCTATGAAAATTTTTACAAAATTCTCCAAAACAACATGAGGTATCCGCGACCCGCTCAACAGAAAAACATTTCCGGAAAAGTGTTTGTGCAATTTGTTGTGGGCAGGAACGGAGAGATAAGTGATATGCATGTTATAAAAGGAATAGGCGGAGGCTGTGATGAAGAAGCGATGCGCGTGATCAAACTAGCGCAATGGAAACCGGGGAAACAACGCGGGGTAGCTGTGCGTGTTCGGATGACCCAACCGATCATCTTTCAATTAAATTAAACAAAAAACTCCGGCTCAAGATGAGTCGGGAGTTTTTTCTAAAACAGAGGTTAGATAAAAGATAATATTTACCTCGCTTAACTTACCTCCTAAATTCACTGCATACTTTAAACTAAGGAAAGTTTAAATTTATTTATAATTTTGATTTTAGACCATCATTAGGCATCAGCTTGATTAAAACATGAAATGTTAACAAACATGAAAAAAATTTTAACACCTCTCGCATTGGTATTTTAGTGTTATCCTATACGCTCAAAAGGTCGACCTTAATAAATTTAGTTTTGAGTTCAATTATCGCAACCTCCCGCATAAGCCCTTAGACGCAGCCTTCAAAACATACACCATAGAAGTCACATCAAGTCCTTCCGTACGAAATGCCTTTATAGACGAAGAGGCAGAAGACATGATAACTTTAGAAGGATGGAAAAAATTGAGCACATCTGAAAAAGGACACGTAGAGATAAAGATAATTTTAAACGATATAAATATTGTCAGCTCTCAGGTCAGTGAAAGGATTGAAATAGTAAAAGATAAAGAGGGCAAGGAAACAGGTCGCAAAAACTTCTACAAAATGATCGTGGTTTACCGGTGGAAGGGGCGGGTGATAATGAGCGACTATAAAAAGAAAACACTTGAAAACATATCCGTAGGGCCAATCAATAACCAAAAGTGGGATTCAGAGGAATTCAATACTTCCGAAGATGCAACTGAATATTATACCAACAACTTAGATCTTATAAAAGGAGAATTGATTCGCAAAGAAGTGACGTCTGCGCTACGCATGGCAAATGAAAATATTAATTTTAATTACGGCTATCCGGAGAGTAAGGAGAGCGAAACACTTTGGATTCTGGCTACTAAGAAACATCCAGAATCAGCCACGCAAAAAAAATATTCGGACTTTTTTAAATCTACTATTTCTGATGTTACAGTAGAAGAACTATCGCCGCAAACCAAAGAAAAATTAAATGAAATAATAGCCTACTTCGATGGCATCCCCAATCGATTTGCTACGGAGGATAAGGGTGATAAGAAATTAAGATATGCCAGTTATTTCAACAAAGCAAAAATATACCTCTACCTTGATAACCCTGAAAGCGCTATAGAGGAAGCTGATAAGCTTATCTCCAATGGCTATGATGATGTTGATGGTAAAAGAATTAAAAAAGAAGCCGAAGAACTTATCGAGTTGTTTAATGCAAACAACATATCCTCGCGTCATTTTGTAATCGATACCTCAAGTGCTACGCCACCCCTTGATAATTAGAAATATTTAAGCAAAAAAAAAATAAGAGCCATCAATGATAGCCCTTATTTTTTTCTGGATTACTTCCTGTATTCAGATGAAGTGATAAAGTCTATTTGGTAAAACCTGTAATTACCTTTCCTACTTCAAAATCATTTTTATACGGCACGCCAAGCAAAGCTGAGATAGTCGCAGCAATCTGATTTTGATACAATTGACTTTCTGTTTTAACCTCACCTTTAGATGGCGTATCAGGTCCCAGTACAGCCATCCAAATTTGATCGGCATCCTGTATTTTTTCCCCATGATGTTTCCAGTCTTCAGCGTTATCGCCCCGACCGTGATCACACGTAATGATCAATGTAGTCTTGTCTTTATATTGTTTGTCGGATTGAATATAACTCCACAATTCGCCTATGAATTTGTCGGTGTAGTTTGCTGAATTTAAATAAGCAGCATACTCACCACCGTGAGCGAAGTCATCTGTTTCATCAAAACCAAAATACATTAAGCGAGGCTTATTCTTTTTTATGTACTCCATTCCATAATAAAAAGTAAACGCATCGAGCCTCACATCACGAAGGGGATTAGGTATGTTTAACATTAATTGATGCATCATCTTCTCACGTTCATTGGATGTCGCCCCATCAGGGTGAACCAACCCGGCACTGACAAAGACACCACTTCGTTTGTCGTTGATAATGTAGGGGAAACAATCCCACGAAGTAAACGCTGCCACTTTGCCTTTGAACTGAGGTTGATCATTTAAAAATTCCAGTACGGTTTTATTAGGATTATATATTTTATCGTTGCTGGTAATGTTTACATCATCGGCATGGCCCGTTAATATTTCGTTATAACCCGGATATGAAAACCACATCTGGTTTGTAACATTCACTTTAGAACCTACGCTGCGATTGCCATACAACTGTCCTTTAGATGCAATCGTACCCCATACAAATGGAAGCAGCGCCTTGCGTCTATCATTCAAATCATCGCGCCAGTATTTTTTTTTAAGGTCACCATCTTTTAAATAGGGCTGCTGTTTCATAAAAGAAGAATCAGCTCCTTTAAAAACTTCCTGCCATCTGAAACCATCGAGGGTGATGAGGATGACGTTTTCTGTTTTCAGTTTTGATTGGGCACTAGAAAAAGTGTAGAAGAAAAAGAACAAAATAACAAGTCTGTATCTCATAAATTGATTTTGAAAAGTGAGTAAAAATCATCAGGATAATTGATATAGTAAATATAGTCTAGAAGAAATAAAGTCACCATCAATGATATTTAATGGTGACTTTATTATTTGGGCAACATCATTTGCTAATTAACATCCCACCATACCTTCGTATTGATATCATCTGAACCTTGTCTGCTAACAGCTGACGAACGGTTTGATGCATTCAACGATTGTTCAAGGATAGGATAAATAAACCGGACTGGAATTTTATCGTCATTTTGATTATCCACGGATGGCGCGAGAATGGGCAAGCCGGTTCTTCTCCAATCAAACCATGCCTCCATGCCTTGATAATAAAAGGCAATCCATTTTTGAGTTGCTATTTTCTCTAGTTTTTCGGAAAGCGTTCCTGCGTAGGCAACATCAGGCTGTATTAAATAAGAGTTATCCGCGGTCATTCCATAAAAACTAAAAGAAGCGTTTATCCCGTTGGTATAATAAGTAGCAGCATCACCGGTTGTGATTAATCCTTTCTCCCTTGCCTCAGCGAGTATGAACTGCAATTCCGAGTATGTCATTATCACACCTTTGGCAACAGCCTTTCCAGCATCTGAAGCAGCTTGTTCATAATACAGCGTACCTATCCGAGATTGAAATTGCGGCCCACCGTTGTAGGTCAATGCCGCCACATCATCCATTCCATTTGGAATTCCAACATATACATCATCCGCAGTTGAAGCAGTTGCTTCCGTTTCAGGAGTTGGTCTGAAGAAAACACGATAGCGATTATCATTTAAACCAATCAATTTGTCCATCATTGTCTTACTCGCGCGGAATTCATTAAATGAACCAATTCGTGTGCTGAACAACGGAAACTGATCGGGTGAATTTGACAAATATGTATACTCTGCATTATCCAAATTCCAATCTGCAGCAGAACCCGTAAACACCGGGTTGTTTAAGGGATCACTAATAATTGCTTGCAGCTCTGCACTCACATTTACCCGATCAGAAATACGCATCAAATATCTTACACGGAGGGAGTTGGCGAGTTTCCTCCATTTGGATACATTACCCTTGTAAATAATATCGCCTTTCACATTTAATGCATCCTCAAAAAGTACATTTGCTTGCTTAAGATCCGCCAATATTCCTTCATAGATATCTTCCTGACTATCGTATTCGGGGTAGTAAATTCCATCCGACTTTGCTTTTATTGCCTGAGAGTAAGGAACGTCTCCGTAAGAATCTGTAGCAAGCGAAAACATCCATGCCCGCATCACCAATGCTACGCCCATGTAATTGGATTGGTTCGATTCCTCTGCTAGGGAGATCATCGAATGTATATCACGCATGTTGTCATAAACACCATTCCATATAGAGTTTAGCTCGCCCCATAAGTAACGGTCTTCGTTTACGAATTGATTTTTGGCAGTGTGTTGAATCACTACGTTGCCAATCTCCCAGGTTTGCCCAAGAACAGTCCCCATCATGTCTCGCTGCACACCTGAAAGAAGTAGGTCAGGGGTCACAGTTTCAGGGCTGTTCGGATTTTTATTGATCTCTTCAAAATCTGATGTGCAACTGCCAATCAGCAGTGCCATTAAAAGAGCGCTTATGCGAAATGATTGAATATTTAATTTCATAATCTTCAGCGTTGATTTTAAAACTTAAAGTTAAGATTGAATCCATAGCTTCGGGTTGACGGAATAGCTACTGACTCCACACCTGGAATTATTGTTCCGCCTGAAGTAGAAGCAGTTTCAGGATCGACATGCGGAACATCGGTCCACAACGCGAGATTCCTTCCGACAAGTGATAAACTCACATCTCGTATGGGTATTCCATTTAGCAACTTGTTTGGAAGTGTGTAACCCAGTTTCATTTCTCTTAACTTAACAAACGAAGCGTCATATACCATGCCTTCTATTAATCTTCGTCCAAGCGTGATCGAACTGTGCCACTCACGCGAGGATAGTTTAGAAGTATTTTCTACGAATCCAGTTACCTCACCGTTCCCATTGGTTACAGCCACAACGCCATCACCAATGACACCGTTACCCGGCAGTGAAAGGTCGTAGCCATTCGCGCGCCCCTCTAAAGTTTCGGAAATAATTCCACCCTCTCTTCCAACCGTTTGTGTGTGCGAGTAAAGCTCTCCACCCTGCCGCATGTCAAAAAGGAAACCGAATGAAATACCTTTAAACGACAACGTATTATAGATGCCAGCCATCCAGTCCGGGTTGTAGTTACCTAATTTTATGGTAGTGCTTGTGGGTATGGGTTTCCCCTGTGAATTATAAACAATACGACCAACAAATTGACCTGTTGGATCATGGTATGCCTCCCCCGGATTTCCACTTACTCTTTGGTAACCTATGCCATACATGTCTCCCATACGTTCACCTACCCTTGCTTCCACGGTTACGTAACGGGATGCCATCACATAATTATTTATTTTCTGGCCGGACACGGGATCAGTGTACAACGATTTCACTTCGCTGCGATTACGAGAGAAATTTACATTAATATCCCACTTGAGGCTGTTATTTAATTTGATCGGAACAATATTAAGCATCACTTCAACGCCTTTGTTCTCAACCAAGCCTGCATTAATAATCCGCGAATTATATCCGGTTGTAATTGAAAGTGGAACAGGAATCGTTTGGTTTTCAGTACGGGTTAAATAGTAACTCACATCAAGACCAATACGGTCATTCAGAAATCTCAAGTCAGCACCAACTTCTATAGACCTACTTTGTTCAGGCAGTAATTGCGCATTGTTTATTGTGGATGATTCTGTATAAGCTGGTATCCCTTGAGCTGCTGTTTGGCTTGAGAAAGTATTGGCAAGCCTATACACCTGGGTATCACTTCCAACACCTGCCAAACCAACGCGAATTTTAGCAAAAGACAATGGGCCTCCGGTCACTTGAAAGATGTCGGTCAAGACTGCACTGACCGAAGCCGAAGGGTAGAAGTAACTCCAGTTGGCAGATGGTAGTGTGCTAGACCAGTCATTGCGTGCTGTTAATTCAAGAAATAAGTAGTTTCGAAAAGAGGCCTGGACAGATGCGTAAAGACTGTTTATTCTTCGCTCATAATTAAAAGCAGATGCCTGAATTGCGACTCTTGAATTATTGATACTGTATATACCAGGCACTGTAAGTTCAGGAGCAAACACATCTGAATAGGTAGATACCTGTTTCATAAGATTACCTCCAACATAAGCTGAGAAATTTATGTCTGTTGAAAGTTCCTTACTTACATTTAATAGAAAGTCAAGGTTTGTTTCTTGAAAAGTTACTTTCTCTTCACGATAACTTCCCAGGGGAAAACGTTGTGTACTCCAGGCCCTTCTGCGATCGCGCAACTCTGTATTATAATCGGTACCACTGCGAACCATTAAGCTGAGCCAATCGGTAAACTGATATGTGGCAGACATGTTTCCGTAAAGACGATCGCCACTCAATCCGTTTGTATTTTCGTAAACATTGAAATACGGATTGTCATGATAATTATAATTAAAATTGAACTGATTCAATCCTTCACGATCAGCTTGCCAGTAGTTCCGAAGTGTTGCAATATTTGCTGAACGTGGAAACCAACAGTTAAAAAGATACATAATGTTTTCTGTACCATAGCTTAAGTTGGGACGGTTGTCACTTTCAGAGGCAATGTAATTACCATTGACCCTTACACTCAATTTATCAGTTAGTTTGTATCCGGCACCCACTGAAAATGTATTTCGCTTGAGATCGGTATTTGGCACAATACCTGTTTGATCCAATCGTGTATAAGACGCCCTGAAATCTCCCACTTCGTTGCTACCACTGAGTGCGACATTCTGACTCCACGTTATTCCTGTCTCAAAAAAATCACGGGTATTATCAGGATAGACATTAAACGGCGTTGCTGTTATGGTACCGCGCTTTGCTAATTGAGATGCCAGATCAACGGGGCCTATTCTTGTATTAAGATTACCTACATCACCGCCTCTATAGCCATTTGATGTTGACCCATCATACTGTGTTAACAATTGGCCTTCCATTTTAGGACCCCAGTTTTCGTCCACGCCATCACGGTTACCGCTACCATTTCCGTCAACAAAACCAAATTCTCCATTTAAGCCTTGTCCGTAAACGTTTTGATAGTCCGGCAAGCGAAGGGGTGTTTCGGCCGTAACGGTTGTATTCACTGAAACACCAATTCCCTTTTTGCCTTTGCCTGATTTGCTCTTAATAATGATAACACCATTCTGACCACGTGCACCATACAATGCAGTTGCACTTGGCCCCTTCAAAACGGTGACCGATTCAATATCATCAGGATTGATAGACCCTGCTCCATTACCGTAATCCACATCTTGATTACTTCTTCCTGAGGATCCAACAAAACCATTACTTATAGGCACGCCGTCTACAACAAACAAAGGTTGATTGTTGTTGATATCTAAAGAGCGCTCACCCCTTATTGTAACGCGTGAAGAGCTACCTACACCACTTGGATTTCCGACAATCTGAACGCCTGCTAATTTCCCGGCAAGACTGTTTACAAAATTGGTTTCTCTGGCTTGCGTCAAAGATTCTCCTTTAACACCTTGTACTGAATATCCTAAATCACGCTTCTCCTTCTCAATACCCAATGCAGTTACAACAACTTCGGAAAGTTGCTTTGCATCCGATTCCATTTGTAACTCAATAGTCGTTTTTCCCTCCAGGGCGATCTCTTTTGTGTTGTAACCCACAAATGAAAAGATCAAAGTGGCATTTGGGTTTGTAACATCAATTGAAAAACTTCCATTAGCATCTGAGATGGTTCCATTGGACGAACCTTTTTCCAGAATGTTTACACCCGGTAGGGTAGACTCATCTTCACCAGACTTGATATTTCCGGTTACCGTTTGCGCATGCGAGGCGATTCCTGCAAAAAGAAAAATCAGCAAGAAAAGTGATCGCGAAAATAGATTGCCTAAATAAGGCATCTCCTTTAGTAGATTTCGGCTCATAATTTTTTAGGGGTTGGGTAAATTGTCAACTCGTACACAACATAACCTGCCAACATTGTTTGTGCACAAACAATGTGACAGGCCTGTTGAATGCTTGCACAAATGTTGAGATTCAGATTTACATAGTGTTTAGAACAACGTTATCCATCTATTAATCTTTATCTGAAATGAATCACATGGATAATGTTGTGGTAACGATATTTCATGGGCTAATGGAAATTCAAACGAATTTTTTGAATTCAGCCTTAACACAGAATTAACACACAATGAATTTGAGTTGAACATCTTAATAGAGTTGCGTCTCCAGTAAACGCAACGATTGTCAATAGACTGATAAAAATTTAGAATAACGTTTCTATTACCTCCTCAGCAACACCAAAACTTAAGGTCATGCCTGCTCCGCCAAGTCCATTTACCAATGTTACGTCTTGCTCAGGCTGCAAGATAAAGTTTGTACCATTCGGTATCTTAGGATAGACACCGTGCCAGCGCTCAGCTACCTTTACATCATCCATATTAAAAAAAGTGTTTGCGTATTCCAGTATCAACTGGTTCACAAACTCACTTTCGAAGGGATCAACCGTTTGTCCATAGTGATGGGAATCACCTATAATCAATTCGCCATAATCGTTTTGTGCAATCAAAACATGAATGCCATGTTGTTTAAATTGATTGTTCATACGGTCATAGCGCTCATCAACCAATTTCAACGAGGGGCATTGGGCGAATGAATTATAGTGTCTCAATGTTAATCCGGCACAGAGCGTGGGGCCGAGTTTGAAATCAGAAAAGGGTGAGGGTGCCTTCATCATCTGAAGCTTACACTTGGTGAGCGCATTCTTTATATATACTTCCGGATAAAGTGTTTCAAAATCTGAACCACTGCATATAATTACTTTATCTACCTTCCATTCCCCTTGTGAGGTTTTTACTGTTGGCATCTCAAGAGATGTAACAACCGTACCGAAGCTGGTCATCAAGCCAAACTTTTCAATCAGATAATCAGGAATTTTTTGAATGGCTTCACGAGGGTTAACGGTGCATTCCGTTTTGCTCCATAAACCTCCTCGCAAATCCTTCTTCCGCACAAGAGGTGATAGTTCTTTTACTTTTGAAGGATTTACCAAGTCAATATCGAAATTTGCATAGGATCCATAGAGGTCAACAAATTCATTTAACACATTCCACTCATCATCATGATAAGCCAGGTGTAAGGAACCGTTCGGGTCAATCCAAATTCCCGCATCGTTAGCAATAGACATCCAATGATTCCGCGCACGAAAGGCTTGCTCTGTTGCAAGTCCTGGCTCCTGTCCAATAGGCCATAGTAAACCAAAGTTGCGAATAGACGCGCCCACAGCATGCTGCTCCCGCTCAAACAAAACTACACGATAACCCTTTTTTAATGCATGGTAAGCATGAGCCAGCCCAACGATACCCGCGCCAACAATAGCAACATCAGCAACTTTCTTATTCATACATTCCTTTCATATTCAAATATCTTCCAAAATATCATGACGTGTTTTTTTATATCGTAAACATTTTATTAAAACACCGCTTCGTTGTTAATAATAACATCACACACACTCATCCGTGGGATAACATCAGAGTGGTTAGTTTGATGTATGTGGTCAAACTATCATACACACAGTTTGTACTGTGATGGCGAAAATGGAATCCAAGAGATAGCCTCGTCATCCAACAAGCTTATCAGCTTTGGGTTTTCTTCCCATGCCGCGTTGCCGTTTCATAGCGATTGGTGCATGCAAGCAGAAGCATTCGACAATTACCTGAAGGACATCAGAGACGTGCAAAAAGATTTTCATCACAAACAAATCTATAGCGGACTTGAGGTTGACTATATCCCCAAACTTATTTCACCCTCTACCTATAAAGCGAGAGTTGATTACACGATAGGTTCAATTCATTTTGTGGATCAGTATCCCGATGGAGAGCATTGGGAAATTGATGGTTCGTATCTAACTTTTACTCAAGGCCTGGAGAAAATTTTTTATAACAACATCAAAGATGCCGTGACCCGGTACTACGAACTCACGCAGGAAATGATAACCCATTCGTGCCCCACCATTCTTGGGCATTTGGATAAGATTAAAATTCAAAACAAACATACCCAGCACTTTCATGAAACAGAAAACTGGTATCGGGAAATTATCCACA
>JBBRKB010000056.1:0-13982 GCA_038218385.1 Cytophagales bacterium
TGGGGAGTAAAGAGAACACTTGGGATTGTTTTTGTGCGACTTAAAGTGCGTGCGTTTGTTGGTTAAGAAAACCAACAAGGGCGTAGGAAAACCAACAAGGGCGTGGGAAATAAATGATCAAATCAAAATTCAAGGCGGATCATTTTCTGTAAATTTTAAGGGCAAAAAGAAATGGAGAATTATGAAGAGTGAGAAAGTTCTAATGTCCATGTATTTCGAGGAAAATAGGGAAGATAAAAAAGTGACATTGAGTTATACAGATGAAGTTCCACACAAAGATATTCTCACTGTCATTTCATTGTATCAAAGTTATTTCACAAGCCAGCGCGATCCAACAAAGTTTATGCTGATTGGCGGAGCGGTTCTTATGTTTATGTTTATCCCGACCCATAGGTAATGATTAGGGGCTTCCCGCCCCACGCCGTTGTTGGTTTTCTTAACCAACAAACGTGATGAACTTTCATCTAGCACGCACTTTACCAACCTACATGGCACAACAAAACCTTTATTCAAAACTCTCATTAACAAAAATTAAAATTCCAACAACATCTTCGCCTGCTTTTCCAACATAGCAATATACCTTGGATTAGTGATCCCACCATTTTCAATGTGGGCTTCTATTTTTTCTAAGCGAGGCTTATAGGCGAGTATGTGCATGCCGCAAAAATTAAAAATATCGGTGAGGTGGCTTAGTGCCACACTTGCGCCTAATCCACTTGAGGCAATGCCTACCAGTGCGCCTTTTTTATTTCGAAATGTATTGGGATACTCAAGGCCATCGATAAACGTTTTCAATGCGCCGGGGAAAGAGCCGTTGTATTCAGGAACGATGAACACAAATTTTTTGGTGGCCAACATGGTGTCTACATACGGATTGAAGTGTTCGTTCTTCCCATAATTATCATACAACGCTGAGAAAGCAAAATCAACCGGAAGATCAGCAAGG
The DNA here is from genome assembly GCA_038218385.1 of Cytophagales bacterium. Lineage (GTDB taxonomy): Bacteria > Bacteroidota > Bacteroidia > Cytophagales > Cyclobacteriaceae > JBBRKB01. Next base: position 947 of record JBBRKB010000056.1, read on the forward strand.
TTGATCACATGTGTTTCAATACCATGTTGGTTCAGGATTTCTTGATACTTGCGCGTAACCAGAAGTGTTACTGCATCTTTTCTATTGGTACCACAAACAACAGTTACAGAATCACTCATGGCAATTGTTTTAAATATTCAACAGCGCGTTCAAGGTCTTCAGGTGTCTCCACACAAAGGCTCTCGGTTTGTGTTTCCGCACATGTAATAGCGAAACCATTTTCCATCCAGCGTAGTTGCTCCAGCGATTCGGCTTCTTCCAGTGGGGAGACAGGAAGTGCGCAAACCGCTTTCATTATGTCTTTGCGAAAAGCATAAAGACCAATGTGTTTATGGAATGTATGATGCCCGAACCATTTGTTGGGCTCTACATTGCGCAAGAAAGGAATGGCCGTGCGACTAAAATATAACGCGCGGTTATTTTTATCCATAACAACTTTTACTTCACCCGTATTCGTGAGTTCTTCAGGGAGTTCTATTTTTTTGATCAACGTGGCAATTTCTGTTTGGCCATCAAGGCATGATGCCAGTTGGTCAATTTGATCGGGTTGTATAAAAGGTTCGTCACCTTGTATGTTGATAATGTAATCAAATTCTTGATTCAGTTTTGTATAGGCTTCATAACATCTATCGGTACCGGTAGGATGGCTTTCCATTGTCATGCACACTTCACCACCGAAATTTTTGACATGATCGGAAATACGGGCATCATCTGTTGCCACAACAACATGTGTAATGCGTTTGGCTTTTTTCACTTGTTCATATACACGTTGGATCATGGACTTCCCACCAATGTCGGCCAATGGTTTTCCAGGAAACCGTGACGAAGCATAACGTGCTGGAATCACACCTACTATATTCATGTAATTGGATTTACTAAACAGATGTTTTTACCTGAAGGCTTGTCCCCTCATCATTCACCACTTCAATGGTTGTACCTATCTCAATGTACTCGCCTCGCGTGTAAGCATCAAAGAGTTGATCATCAATTTTTATTTTTCCGCTTGGGCGTAATACGGTGTAAGCTGTTCCTTTCTTACCTTTCATTTCTTCCTTGTAAGATGTAGTGACATATCCCTGCGAACTATCTTGTGTATCCATCAACGCCACACGACTAAAAAATTTTGTTTTAGTAATTCGCGGTCCGGCTATAAAGAGAAGGGCAAAGCCCCCAAAAATTCCTCCCATGGTAGCAACCGTTGCATACAGCACATTACGCATCGGCACAAATTCAAAGTTGAAGAAGTCGTTGTTGAGCATAATCAGGATCATTGAACCAACAATTAATGTAATACCACTGATGCCTGCCACTCCAAATCCGGGTATGACAAAAATTTCAGCAGCCAACAGACCAAGCCCAATAAACAAGGCAATGATTTCCCAGTTGGCAGCGAGCCCGTTTAAATAATACGGCACGAGGTAAAGAACGAGCGCTACCAGCGCTGCGGCACCCGGGAATCCTACACCAGGAGTTTGCAACTCAAAGTAGAGTCCACCGATGATAAGAAGGATGAGTATGCCGCTTAGGAATGGGTTAAGAAAGAAGGCAATGATTTTTTCAGCAGCCCCCAATTCAAAATGATCAAGCTCATAGGTATCAATTTTATTTCGTTTTAGAATTTCTTCTATGGACTTCACTTTCGCTTCACAAAAATTATGTTTGATCGCTTCATCGGTAGAAAACGTTATAATCTCCCCGGCTTTTGTAATGCTATCAATTTCAATGTCCTGGTCTACCATACCTTCTGCAATCCTTGGGTTGCGTCCTTTCTCTTCTGCAGTAGAGCGCATGATGGAGCGCATGTAAGATTGGTATTTGTCAATGGCTTTTTCGCCAGAACCATTAACCACTGTGGCAGCACCTATGCTCGCCCCCGGAGACATGTAGATACTATCGCAGGCTATTGAGATCAAAGCCCCTGCCGATGCGGCATCTGAATTGATAAAAACCCACACCGGTTTTTTGTAAGCCATAATGATGTCCACAATGTCTTTTGCATCGGTGAGCACTCCCCCATAGGTATCCATTTCAATGATTACCCTGTCGGCCTCGGTCTCGCGGGCATGATCAAAAGCAAGTTCAACGTAGCGTTTCATCCGCGGGTCTATCTCGGCTTTTATGTCCATCACCACGATCTTTTGCTTTTGGGCAACGGCGGCTACTGAGAATAGTAGAAAGAATATTGTTATTAGTTTTTGCATGGCTTTGATGCCGGTTTGGTAACGGTTTAATTTGCATAAAAATAACCATTCTGAGGCGTTGGCAAGCAGGCTCCACTTGAACTTTTCTTTTTCCTTTGCGGGAAGCATCTGGAATACGGTTGCCGTTCCCGAAAAGGATCAAATTATTGTTGAAATAAGGGACGATTCTAAACGACAGGTGACTTTTTCTGCCCTTGATTACAAATCCAGGACGTTGGTGTGGGAAAATTTAAAAATGTCGGAACGGTGGTGGGTTAATGTATTGGCAGCAGAAGGCAATGTTTTACTCTTGCAACAATTTCATGGAAATGAAAATCCTGATAAAAAGACGTTGGTTGCCATAGATATGACATCCCATGCTGAACTTTGGAGGAAGGATCAGTTTTCTTTTCAATCGCTGCAAAAGGGTATGGTGAACGGCACATGGGCTAACCCGGAAGCCAAACCAATGGTGTTGGATGCAACTACAGGTGATGAGATAAAGGAGGAAAAAATAATTGTTGAGGAGGAAAATGAAATTTATCAGGCCATCAGACCGTTTCAGTACCTGGAGAACACACCGTACTTTAATACCGTAAGAGAGTTTGTGGCTGAGCGCTTTGAAAGGACAATAGTGGGAGCAGCGGAGTATATGGAAGAGGATGGATTCATCTTTATTTCTTATAATACAAAGAATGAGGAAGGGTTGGCCAATTATTTGTTGGTAGTGGCAACGGACGGAGAGGTGGCGCTGCACGAAAAACTAGGTGAACGACTAAAAGGTTTGGGTGCAGATACTTTTTTCCTCCTTGCGGGTTGTTTATTTTACATCCGAAATAAGAACGAACTTTTAAGTTATACATTAACATGATTCAGGCATTACTTGTAGTAGGGTTATCATTTTTTAATCCCCAGGTGCCAATCGATTCTTTAGGCACACAGACGATTGAGGGGAAAGTATTTATTATCCATAAAGTGGGGGAGAAGGAAACGGTTTACGGCCTCTCCAGGCGATACGGCACTACCGTTGATGAGATCATCAAGTACAACCCCACAGCGGATGCGGGTTTGGAAATTGGCCAGATATTGAAAATCCCCTATGTAGCAAAAACCGCAGTGCGAAATGTTTCCGGCAGCAATGGATCAACCCACACGGTTGCAGAGAAGGAAACGCTATACTCCATAGCAAGGATGTATAACGTCTCTGTTGATGAACTTAAGCAATGGAATGCGCTTACGGCAAATGATCTATCACTTGGTCAGGAATTGATTGTGAAAAAATCAAACGGCAGATCTTCTACTGTATCAACACCTGCAAACAATAATGTATCTCCACCGTCTACACAAAAAGGTGTACACAAAGTAGAGACAGGAGAAACGATGTTCTCGATATCACGACAATACAATATCACATTACATGAACTGCGCACGTGGAATAATCTGGAAAGTAATGATGTGAATTTGGGGCAACTGTTGTTTGTTACGCCTCCAACCAATGGAGCTTCTACTCCCACAGTCGTTGGAAGCGCACCTGTGAAAGCGCCAGTTGAAAATACCACACCTCCTGTTACTACACCGGTAAAAGTAGTCACGCCATCAACACCTACGACAAAGATCACTATTAATGAAGGGCCGCGTGATAGTGATGAGATTTCTCAATCTGGTTTGGCCGAATTGATTGAAGGCACAGAAGGCAATAGAAAGTATCTGGCGCTTCACCGTACAGCACCAACGGGTACCATTCTAAAAGTGAGAAACGAAATGAACAACCGCGAAGTGTTTGTGCGGGTGATGGGCAAACTTCAAGACACCGCCATGACCGACAAACTCATTATTAAAATTTCAAAATCAGCGTACGATAGATTGGGCGCTATTGATCCGAAGTTTAGGGTTGAGGTTACCTATTATAAGTAGTGCTGTTGTTAGCATGCGCCTCATAACGTAAAACATTTTCAACAGACGTAGTCTTTTTTTGATCCTGATCCGGAGCATATTTTTTCTCCCATCGTGAAATGATGATGAAAAGAATAATGAGAAAGGCTGCCAACAGAAAGTATGTGAACACCTTCATATATAATTTTATTTTACGATCGCGCTCGTGACGTTCCAACAGCGCACCATAGTTACGATGTCGGGCAATACGTCCGGCACTCATGTTTTGTCTCCTCAGGCGAATTTCATTTTTTCCCATCGTACTTGATCTTCAGGTTAAATTGTTTTCGCAGTCGATCCAGCGCACGATAGGTTCGCATTTTCGCGCCGCTCTCCGTAATATCCAGTATGTAGGCAATTTCTTTAAAATCTTTATCTTCAAAAAATCGCAGTTCCAAAACTTCCAGCATTTCCGTTGGCAGGTCACGCAGGTGTGTCATCATTTTATTTGTCAGCTCTTCGTCCCAGCCATCGTCCGTTTGTTCTACAAGTTCGCGAACTTTCAGTTCTTCAATACTAAATACTTTGTCGCGTTTTATCTTTCGATAATGTTTGTTCACCTCGTTGCTGGCGATCCTGTAAAACCAGGCAGAAACCGGAACACCGCGGTATTCAAATTTCTCCGCATTTTTCAGTGCATTTAAAAAGGTTTGGGAGCAAAGGTCGGCAGTGATATCCTCATCATCGGTTTGGCGATAAATAAAATTGAAAATACGATCGTAGTATTTCTCATACAATTCCCCGAAAGCTGACGTATCTTTTTTGGACCGTTCTAAGATTGAATACTCCTGTCGAATTTCTTCTTCGCTCATGCGCAACAATTTGGGGACATAATCCGAATGTATTTTAAAAGTCACATGATTGAAATATTGTCGTGCAACGTCAATGACTAAAGTATTTGTTTACCTCTCCCTTCGCCCTCTTCAAGAGAGGGATATTGAGGAGCTTAAGTCAATGACATTGAATTGTAATGGGAAAGATAATGTAGGTTAATGGAAAATGAAATATAATTTCACGAAACAGGAACGGAAGTGACCGAATAGGAGAACTTCTACAGTTCAAAAATTATTGCCTTATGTTCTCACTTGCCAAGATCAAGTTTTAAAATGACAACGTCTTGCAGTTGTGCTTCAGGTTTTAACAGGTGATTGTCATTGTACCCGCTCCACAAGCTATTAGCTACATAGTAAAAGGTATTCCCCTTTAATCCACCAAGAGTGGGTTCATTATATGCTGGATGACCTTGATCAAGTACAGCGTATGACTCCAGGCGTGACATTTCCTTGTTCAAAAAATACCGGGTTACACGCATAGGTAAAATGCCATTTTGAATCGCGATCAAAGAATTATTATAAAATATCAGCCCGTCAACAGACTTCAACGACAGATCAAATGATTTTGACAACAACACCAGATTAAAGTTAGACATGTCGAGCCGAAATATTCCTTTTATGTAATCTGCGATGAACATGTATGTGTTGTCATCAGAGAAAGTGATCCCTTGAATATTCCAAAATTGTTCTGAAGAAAAAAATTGTTCCAGCTTACCCGTTGATTCATTCACTTTAAAAATGAAATTGTTCTTGCTGTCGGAGGCAAAGACTTCTCCTTTGCTCGTCATACATAATGATCCTAATACCAATTCCATCGTTGGGTTTTCAGGTAGGTATTTTTTGATTAATTTTTTTGACTTGATGTCATAGTGAAAAACACCACCGGGAATGGTGGCTTTATAATTTTCCATCTCTGGCATGGGTGAAGAACATACCCAAATACTTTTTTTATTTTCGCTTAGTTTCAAATCAAATACAGATGATAAGCCATCTTGTGCTTGTGTGGTAAAATCTGAAATTGATTTATCGGGATTGATGCGTACTATTTTTCTTTTGTGAATACTGCTAACATAGAATACGCCTGCTGCTTCGCCCGGGGCAACGGATTCAACGTGTAATGTTTTGTTTTTTATAATGAATGCGGTGTCCGATTTTACAATGGCTTTCGATAGTTCCGTTTGTAATTTTAATAGCGCTTCAAAATCTTTGTTGCCCTTTAATGAATTGAGTTCAGGAATGCCTAAAACAAAATCCGAACGAATAAGAATAGCTTGCCTTAAATAGTTGACCGCCTCCGTGTTTTTATTATTTAGCGCAGCGGCAATGCCCACTTGATACAGGATACCCTGATGATACGGATGAATTTCATGCGCTTTCATAATGAGCTCATAGAAAAGTGTGTTATCACCTTTCCGTTGCGCGTCTATTGCATCGGTGTATAGTTTTTGCAATTCCCCCGACTGTGCATAGGAATGAAAAGCAATGGATAAAGTGAGTAGTATCGTCAAGAGGTATTTTTCCATTGCAGAATACAGCTTTATAGAATCTTTGAAGTGAACCAATGTACCGCATTTGCCTTTTATAAGGAAATTATATCCAGCGGTGTTCTTTCATCGTATGATATACCTAAGAATGGGTGATTAAAAGTACTTGCGGCAACCACTATATTGCTAATTGATTTATGAAGAAACTGCTGTTGGTATGGGCATTGGCCGGATTTGTGGGAACATCGATTGCCCAGAAGTATGATGGCGCTCATGCCGTTCGAAATTATACAGCCATTGATGGCCTTCCACAGTCGCAGGTGACATCTTTGGTAGAAGATGCCAACGGATATTTGTGGATTGGCACAGAGGGCGGTGGACTTGGTAGGTTCGATGGACGCCAATTTAAAGTCTACTCTACACTTGATGGTCTTGGGTCAAACTTTGTCACCGGATTAATCCATGATAATCAAAACAACCTCTGGATCCTTAATCCGCGGGGAATTACAAAATTTGATGGCACTTCTTTCACGCGTTTCATGGCTCCTGGATCTGCGACTACGTTTAGGCGGCAACGGAAAATTTTAATAGCGGGTGATTCTCTTTTCATCTTAGCACAAGATGGTCTTATAAGTAAGATTCATAACGATTCCGTTTATTATTGGAACCGACCCATCGAACCCCATGAGTCAGTATACAATGCATTTCAAAACAACGGAGTTTTTTATTTTCTTCTTTCCAATAAAAAATTATTAATGATGGAGAATGGCAACCGTACCTATATGGATACGGGGTTTGAAGAAAGCAAGCAAGTAAATTTTTTTGAACACCAGGATGAAGTATGGATCAATGCAGAAGAAGGAACGTTTCGAATTGATCATCGGAACAATCAATTGGTTAAGCTGGATTTTCACCTCCCTCATTATGTTATGCATTATGATGCGCACGATGATGTTTTTTGGAGTGCGGGAATGGAAGGCATATTTAAAGATAAAATCGAAGGGAATGTTATCAAAACGGACACAGCTTTCAATGGACTGGTAGCCTATGATATCATAGGAGATTCTGAAAATAATATTTGGATCGCTTCCAATGGCAGAGGGCTTTTTAAATATTATCAACAAGACTTTAGCAGATGCGGTTCTGATAAGTTTGGGGTCGTGATGGCCATTTATGTTGATTCGGATGGTGCTAGTTGGATTGGATCGATGGGTCGGGGATTATACAAGATTAAAAATGGAAAAATTTCTACCTACGAAAGTGATGAGGTTATTTCTAAAAGTGGTGTTCATTGTATTCGGGAAAATAAAAATGGTGAGGTATGGATTGGTACCGGACGTGGCCTAGGAAAATATAATAAGCAGCGTAACGATTTCACCTGGGCAACAACGGATGATGGACTTATTGATAACAATATTATCAATATCAATTTTGATGAGCACGATGGCATGTGGCTCGGCACATCGGGTGGGGTAGATTACTTTGACGGCACCCGCCATAAACATTTCACAACGCAACAGGGTCTTAATGCCAACATGATTTGGGCCGGTTGTTATTTACCTTACAATCGCACCTATTATGCAGGTACCGAGTTTGGTATCAATTACATTAAAGACAATCATGTTGGAATGCTCAATGTGCCAGAGTTGGAAAATACCATGGTGATGAGCATGGGTGTGTTTCGTGATTCACTTTTGATGGTGGGCTCTGGCGGGGCAGGTGTAATGATTTATAACCCGAAGACAAACGATCGGAAATTCTTCACCAAGCGGGAGGGACTAAATTCCGACTTTGTGTATTTTGTTGCTGAGGATAAAGGTTCCATTTGGATTGGCACAGAGCGCGGTATTTCCCGCATTGAGCTTAATGAAAAACTGGAGTTGATCGAGCACTTGTATTATGATCATGACAATGGCCTGACGGGAATAGAGACCAATCAAAATGCGTATTTCATTAACGATAGCCACAAGTATTTTGGATTGGTAGATGGCCTATATGAATTCAATGACCTTAGCGGAGAAGTTTCAAAATCTTTTGACTTACATCTTACGAGTATTGAATTGTTATATGGCGAACATGACCTTTCAATGTACGCTAAGAACTACACGGGATTCTTTAAAATACCACAAGGTTTATCTTTGCCCCCTGATCGCAATCACATTACGTTTCACTATAACCGCGTGGACAAGCGTTATCCAAAGTCGGTAAAGTTTAAATACTTTCTGGAGAATTTTGATAAGGCATGGTCGCAGCCATCAGCCGGTACGGAAGTGACCTATAGTAATTTGCCACCGGGGAATTATGTTTTTAAAGTAAAGGCCACTAGCAATATGGGCAATTGGTCGGAAGAAGATATTGCCTATCCCTTCACTATTAAGCAGCCCTTTTATCAAACGGCCAGTTTTATTGCCGCTATGGTGATCTTTCTAGCCGGTAGTATAACCTTGCTTCTGTACCTGCGGGTCCGTTCACGCGTGCGGAAAATGATAGCTGCCGAGCGCATGAGAGTGCATGAAATTGATAATCTCCGAAAAGAAATCGCACGTGATTTTCATGATGAAATGGGAAATCAACTGACGCGCATTATCAACTACATTAGTTTGATGAAACTAAGTAAAGAGACCCAGGGCAACGGTACGGCCAATGGACATGATTATATAAATGGAAATGGCAAAGATTTGTATACCAAGGTAGAGGAGTCGGCCAAGTATTTATATACCGGTACACGTGATTTTATCTGGGCGATCGATCCGGTAAATGATGAGCTTGGAAAACTTTTCACACACATCCGAGACTTTGGGGAAAAATTGTTTGAAGAAAAAGATATTGCCTTTCGTGCGAATAACCATGTGAAGGGTTATGTAAAGCTGCCAAACGGATTTAGTCGGGAGGCTAATTTGATTTTCAAAGAGGTGATGACCAATGCCTTTAAATATTCGGAAGCACATAACGTTACGTTATCGTTAAGCGGAAATGAACAAGGGTATGATTTTGTTTTTGAAGATGATGGTCGAGGATTTTGTGCCGATCAAATAAAAAAATCAAACGGGCTAAAAAATATTAGCGTAAGAGCTGACAGGATCACCTCCGTTTTGCGTATACACAGCGAAGAAAATAGTGGCACAAAAGTGTCTTTAGCATTTAAACTAACTAAAACTACCAAACATGGCATTGCCTTTTAGAAAACGCGTACTTATTGTCGAGGATGATGAGGAGATCAGGAACAGTTTTTCGTTGATTGTAAACAGTTCACAGAAATTCATGGTGGTAAACACCTATGGAAATTGTGAGGATGCCTTGGCTGGTATTCAACGAGATAAACCTGAGATTGTGCTTATGGACATTGAGCTGCCCGGTATGAACGGCATTGTGTGTAGCAAACAAATCAAAGACCGGTATCCACACATTGATGTGATTATGGTGACGGTGTATGAAGACAGTGAACTTGTTTTCGATGCGCTTAAGGCCGGCGCATCAGGATACATTACCAAGAGTGCTAATTATTTAGAATTGTTAACAGCTTTAGAGGAAATAACAAAAGGAGGTGCCCCTATGAGTAGCAGAATCGCCCGGATGGTCATTGACAATTTTCACGTCAATCCCAATTCACCCTTAACAAAACGTGAAACAGAAATCCTTCAACTTATTGCGGAGGGAAAAACGTACACCCAGATTTCGGAAGAATTATTTATTTCCAAAGAGACTACGAAGACTCATATAAAAAATATTTATTCCAAGCTGCAGGTAAACAGTAAGTCAGAAGCCATTGCGAAGGCAAATCTGGAAAAATTAATATAAGCGCAATGAGAGCATAATGAATCCTAATTTTATTTTAATTAGGTTTGATCATTATTAGAAGTAACTTTGGAATATCATACTATTTGGGTGACCCATAAGTTTATTTAATAGCAGATATTTACGATAATCCTTCGTCTGCGTAACAGTAGATTTTTCTATTTAAGTTTAGGTTAATGAAGAAATTTAGAAGGATTGCCCTCCCGGACGGGGAGGGTTTTTTTTTGCCTTTACATTTCGGGTACCACACTTACGCTGACGCCTTAATTCTACGTTTCCTTCCGGCTGATAATTTAAATCGATTGAAAATCTTGTAATAATGATCTTATCATTCGCGGAAATCCAATGATAATGAGGGGTAATCTCTATATTAGGCGGTTAAAAATTGAAATCAACCAACCTTAAAACTTATGGGATTATCAACTCTTGATTCATTAGTATTCATTGCCTACTGTGCCTTGATCCTGGGTATTGGACTTTGGGTTTCGCGCGACAAAAAGGGGCATGAGAAAAGTGCTGAAGATTATTTTTTAGCTGGCAAATCACTTCCTTGGTGGGCCATAGGTGCATCTTTGATCGCTGCCAACATTTCTGCCGAACAATTTATCGGTATGTCGGGCTCAGGTTTTGCCATTGGTCTTGCCATTGCATCATATGAGTGGATGGCCGCCATCACGCTCATTATAGTAGGTAAATATTTTCTTCCCATATTCATTGAGAAGGGAATATATACGATTCCCGAATTTGTGGAGAAACGTTTCAGTACAGAATTGAAAACGATTCTTGCTTATTTCTGGATTATATTATTTGTATTTGTGAATCTAACAACCGTTTTGTATTTGGGTTCACGTGCTTTGGATACCATCATCGGATCAGGTGATGGAAGTTTGATGATTTACAGCATCGTTGGTCTTGGATTATTTGCAGCAGCATATTCATTATGGGGTGGTCTTTCTGCTGTTGCCTGGACGGATGTTGTGCAAGTGGTTTTGCTTGTGGCGGGTGGTCTGGTTACTACTGTCATTGCACTTCAGGATGTGTCGCCAACAGGAAATATCATGGATGGCTTTGTGCATATCTATAAAACGGTTCCGGGTAAATTTTCTATGATCCTCGAGAGAGGGGAAATCATAACACCGGGCCCGGGAGGTAAAGATGCGTATTGGGATCTTCCTGGTTTGGCCGTCTTGGTTGGTGGAATGTGGGTTGCCAATCTTTACTATTGGGGATTTAATCAATACATTATTCAACGGACTTTTGCAGCAAAGTCTCTTCAGGAAGCTCAAAAAGGAATTGTGTTTGCAGGATTTTTAAAACTCATCATTCCGTTGATAGTTGTTATTCCTGGTATCATAGCGTTTGTGATGAACGCCGATGCCAGTGGCCAGTTCAGTCTGGATACACTTGATCCTACTTTTCTTAATGCCGATGGCACTGTGGCAAATGATAACGCTGCACCCTGGCTGATCAGAAATTTTGTTCCTGTAGGATTTAAAGGTTTGGTACTGGCAGCACTTGCAGCAGCAATTGTTTCTTCTCTCGCATCGATGTTAAATTCAACAGCTACCATTTTTACCATGGATATTTATAGCCAACAAATAAATAAGCAGGCAACGGATAAGCAAAAAGTTACAGTGGGAAGAATTAGCGCGGCAGTTGCTTTGGTAATAGCGATGTTTATCGCGCCTCGTTTAGGAAGTCTCGGTCAGGCGTTTCAGTTTATTCAGGAATATACAGGGGTTGTGAGCCCGGGCATCTTAGCGGTATTCCTCACCGGTTTGTTTTGGAAACGAGCTACTAACAAAGCGGCTATTTGGGGCGTAATACTTTCTGTGCCTATTGCTATGTATTTCAAGGTAGCACCTAATGGATGGTCGGATGCATCACTATTTGTGACCATACCCTTTATGGATCAAATGATGATAACGGCATTACTTTCAATTGCTGTTATTGTTGTCATGAGCCACATAGAAGGGGGAGGAGCGCCTAACGAAAAAGGAATTCTACTTTCCAGGTCATTGTTTAAAACTAGCCGGGGATTTAATATTGGTGCGATAACGATAATCGTGATCTGCACTATTCTATACACCGTTTTCTGGTAGGTAAATTATATTCATACATTTAAAAAGCCTCACTTTCTAAGTGGGGCTTTTTAATGTTCCCTCACAAAGTCACCCGTAATGGGTTAGCTTAACTTCATTAATATACCCAATAGGAGGTCATTTTTTTAGCCATACGTTTTGAGAGTTTTGGGACAACACACTGGCGAAGCTAGGGTGGAGTTCTACAAGAAACATTAACCTAAACGTATGCGAAAGATTTTACTCTTTTATTGCTTGTGTATTTTTGCCAGCATCGGCAACGTCTATGCACAAGACAGATCAGTCTCTGGCAATATTACATCACAAGAAGATGGATCGGCTTTGCCAGGTGTGAACGTAGTGCTGAAGGGCACTGCAACAGGTACCGTCACCGATGTGAACGGCGGTTATACCCTCAGTGTGCCATCATCAGGTGGAACGCTTATCTTTTCATTTATTGGATTAATCACTCAGGAAATCGAAGTTGGCCAGCGCAATGTTCTGGACGTTTCCATGGCAAATGATGTTACACAACTTGGTGAAGTAGTCGTAACAGCCATTGGTATAGCACAAGAGAAACGCTCTCTCGGATACGCCGTTCAGTCTGTGAAGAGCAGCGATCTTGTAAACTCTCGTGAGTCCAATGTTGTCAATTCGTTGGCGGGTAAAATTGCTGGCGTTCAGATTAACTCATCGGGGGGCCAGGCCGGATCTTCTTCCCGCATTATCAT
>JBBRKB010000057.1:0-13968 GCA_038218385.1 Cytophagales bacterium
TTAAGCCAATCCAAAAGTTTTTTCTGGTCTTCCTTTTTTTCTGATGAGGTCAACCCGATGGCCTGAAACCGCTGCCGATATTCTAATTTTTTACTTAATTCAATTATAGCTTGCTGACGGGCAACAATAGATTCCTTGTTATCAAGCGGCGTTGATAAAATGTGTGCAAGTCTTTCCTTACCTGGCTCCGTGCTAGTGCGGTTTATCCTTTGGTATAAAGAGCCTGTTCCAAAAATATCAAGGTCAAGGGCAAAGGGATGTTGGCCATCCATAAATTCGCTGCCGTCAGCAAAAGCTGAATGGTCATCTTGTAAGGCTTTTATTTCCCAGTCATTAACATCAATCAGGTTTTTTAAAAGTGTCTTTTGATAATTATATTTTTCATGAATGCTTACCAAATAAAAATAGAGGACCAACATGGAGACGGTGAGCAGCCACAGAAGCGGCAATTGAAGACTATAGTAAAACAAGAATGCAATGCATAAGCCGAGTATAACCCTGCCCCAGGATATTCCTATAACTTTTTCTTGAACGTTGAGGAGTTGAGATTCGAAAGATTTTTTTCTTTCGGAATAATGAGGCGCGAATGAAGTTGATTGCACGTACTTAAATATTTTTTTAAAGATAATTGATTTAGTAACCGAAAATGATAAGAACACCAAATTCGTCATTCGTCATTCGTTCCTTGTACTTTCCTCTTGGCTTTTTCCCAGTACACATCCATCTCAGCCAACGTCATTTCCCCAAACGCCTTGCCGTCTTTAGTTGATTCCGTTTCAAGAAACTGAAAGCGTTTAATAAATTTTTTATTGGTACGCTCCAATGCTTCCTCTGGGTCAATGTCTATAAAGCGTGAGTAATTAACCAATGAAAACAAGAGGTCACCAAATTCCCCCATCGCCTTTGTCTTGACTATGGGGGTATCGGATTCAACATTAAACTCTTCCTTAAATTCCTGCATCTCTTCTTCCACTTTTTGCCACACTTGTTCTTTTTTCTCCCAGTCAAACCCAACACCGCGCGCCTTGTCTTGAATGCGCATGGCTTTTACCATGGCAGGTAGGGAACCCGGCACACCCGACAATACTGATTTGTTGCCACTCTTAAGTTTTATTTTTTCCCAATTGGCTTTTACCGCTTGTTCGTCTTCAGCAATCACATCGCCGTAGATATGGGGGTGGCGCTCTACCAGTTTATCGCACAAAGAATGCATTACATCGGCTATATCAAACGCCGTTGTTTCGGAAGCAATACGTGCATAGAAGATAATGTGCAACAACACATCGCCAAGTTCTTTTTTTATTTCTTGTAAGTCACCTTCCAGAACGGCATCCGAAAGTTCATACGTTTCTTCAATTGTTAGATGTCGGAGACTTTCCAACGTTTGCTTCTTATCCCATGGACAATTTTCACGCAGCTCATCCATTGTGGTAAGCAATCTGTCAAAGGCATTGAGTTTTGCCGCGCGGTTTATGTCCGGGGTGACAACGGGTTTTTTCATCTGTTAATAATGTTTTAAATAGTGAAAGGGGAATATCCATTGTTGATAGGATATTTTATGCTGATAAACTTAAATTCTCTTGATGATGTTCTGCGAATGTCTTTAACTTTGAAACAAAATTAACATAAACATGGCGGTTCTTTTCATCACCATCGGATTCATCGCATTATTCTTCATCTTAATGTCGGTCAGACTTTTATTTATTAAAAATGGCGAATTCAGGGGAACATGTGCCTCCCAAAGCCCTTGGCTCAAAAAAGAAGGTGCAAACTGCGGCTACTGTGGTCGCGATCTTTCTTCGGGTGACGCCTGTGGAAAAGATGAAATTGATGCCGCAGCATTGCCCGAAATAAAAAAATAATTTCTCCCTATTCATTTTATTTCAAATTCCTTCATCAAGAGTGAAATTGCATAACCTGAGATTTGCCAAAAAGGTTAATTTTGCAATCCCAAAAAAGACATAACCCTAACGTACTGTGACCTTAATAAAATCTATATCTGGTATTCGCGGAACTATCGGCGGAAAAACCAACGACAATCTTACTCCTGTTGACATTGTAAAGTTTGCATCTGCATACGGCACGTGGATCAAAAAAAATAAAGGCACTTCAACTGTGGTGATAGGCAGGGACGCAAGGCCATCAGGTGAAATGGTGAACGACCTTGTGGTGGCAACGCTGCAAGGGCTGGGCATCGATGTGCTTGACCTTGGTCTGTCAACTACACCTACAGTGGAGATGGCTGTTACATTAGAGAAAGCTTCGGGTGGCATTATTCTCACCGCAAGCCACAACCCGGTACAATGGAATGCCCTGAAATTGCTCAATGAAAAAGGTGAATTCATTTCAGGAAAAGATGGCGAAGAGATTTTGCAAATCGCTGAAGCCGAAGCATTCGACTTTGCCCCTGTAACCAAACTGGGCAAGTACAAAAAGAATGATGACTATCTGAAGAAACACATTGACATTATACTTAACCTTCCGCTGGTTGATGTCGAAGCCATCCGAAATAAAAATTTCAATGTCGTTGTGGATGGTGTCAATTCAAGTGGCGGCATTGCTGTGCCCATGTTGTTAAAAGAATTGGGCGTGACAGTGAAAGAAATGTTTTGTGAACCCAATGGCAAATTTCCACACAATCCAGAACCGTTGCCTGAACATATTGGTGACATTTGCCGCGAAATACAAAAGGGAAAATATGATCTTGGAATTGTGGTCGATCCGGATGTAGATCGTTTAGCGTTGGTATGTGAAGATGGTACTCCTTTTGGTGAAGAGTATACGTTGGTAGCTGTTGCCGATTATGTGCTCGCGAATAACAAAAAGAAAAAAGGAAACACCGTCTCCAATTTATCATCTACGCGTGCCTTGCGTGACGTGACTGAAAAAGCGGGTGGAGAATATTTTGCCTCAGCTGTTGGAGAAGTCAATGTGGTTACGATGATGAAAGAATGCAACGCCGTGATAGGTGGAGAAGGCAATGGTGGCATCATCTACCCTGAACTACATTATGGCCGCGATGCACTTGTTGGCATTGCGCTTTTCCTTTCGCATTTGGCAAAATCGAATGTGCCTGCTTCCCGGCTTCGGTCGAAATTTCCAACCTATGTTATTTCAAAAAATAAAATAGAACTCACGCGCGACATTAATGTTGACAAAGTACTCGAAGGAGTGCAAAAAAAATATCACAAGCAGCCCATCAACACGATTGACGGCGTGAAAATAGAATTCGACATGGAATGGGTACATTTACGTAAGTCAAATACAGAACCTATTATCCGCATCTATGCAGAGTCTGACATGGAGGTGAAAGCTGAAAATCTGGCAAAGAAAATCATCATGGATATAAAAGAGATCATCGCAGAAAAGCCAACTGAAAAATAAAAGTGTGAGAATCTATCTTGACAATGCCGCCACTACACCGCTAGACCCCGAAGTGTTCGAAGCGATGAAGCCGTTCTTGCTCGAAAATTTTGGAAACCCTTCTTCGTCACACTCGCATGGACGAACGGTACGCGCAGCACTTGAATCATCGAGAAAAAAAATTGCCGAAATAGTAAACTGCACACCAGGTGAAATCATTTTCACTTCCGGTGGCACCGAGGCCGACAATGCCATTATCCATTCTGCCGTAGAAACCTATGGCATCAAAAACATTATCACTTCGCCCATTGAACATCATGCTGTCCTACATTCTATAGCGAACGTAGCTCGTCACACAAAGGCAAAAATTCATTTTGTGAAAACAGATGAGCACGGACGCATCGACATGACTGACCTTGATGCATTGGTAGCTCAACATGAAAATGCACTCGTATCGCTGATGCAGGCAAACAATGAAGTGGGTACACTACTCGATATGAATCGGGTGGCAGATCTTTGTCAGCAACACAAAGCGTATTTTCACTCCGACACTGTGCAAGCTGTTGGGCATTATAAAATCGATTTAAAAAATACACTTGTTCATGGTCTCACGGCCGCAGCCCATAAATTTCATGGGCCAAAAGGTGTGGGCTTTATGTTTATCCGAAAAGACAAAAAAATAAACCCCTTCATGCATGGCGGCCCACAAGAACGCAGCATGCGTGGCGGCACTGAAAATGTTTATGGCATTATTGGATTAACGAAGGCGCTTGAAATTACCAATCGCGATCTTGAAAAACATACTGCCTACATCAAACAACTCAAGCACCACATGATTAGCAAACTGAAAGAAAATATTCCGGGCGTTACCTTCAATGGAGACTCAGGAGATGTTGAGAACAGTTTGTTCACGGTGTTGAATACAAGCCTTCCTGAATCACCTGTCAATGACATGCTGTTGTTCAGTCTGGATATTGCAGGCATATCAGTTTCTGGAGGAAGTGCGTGTGGAAGTGGGGCTGTCACAGGCTCACATGTGTTGGCGGCATTGCAGCCGGGCTCCAAGCGAGGTGCCATTCGCTTCTCCTTTAGCAAGTTCAACACCATTGAAGAAATTGATGTTACCGTGAAGAAATTGGTTGAGTTATTAAAACCTGCTTGAGTTATCCAATAAAATCAAACTTCGTATACGGCACCAACACCTTCGGAATTTTTATGCCCTCCTGTGTTTGATTGTTTTCTAAAATAGACGCAACAATGCGTGGCAATGCAAGCGCGCTACCATTTAAGGTATGAAGCATTTGGGTTTTACCATCAGCATTTTTATACCGAAGCTTTAAACGATTGGCCTGAAAGGTTTCAAAGTTGCTGATAGAGCTGACCTCAAGCCATCGTTGTTGGGCAGCAGAGTATACTTCCAGATCATAACATTTCGCAGCATTGAAGCCCATATCACCACCACATAGCAACAGTCTTCTGTAGGGCAATTCCAATTTATCAAGAAGGGATTCTACATACGCCACCATGTGTTCATGTGTAGCATTGGAATCTTCCGGTTTTGTAATTTGAACGACTTCTACTTTATCAAATTGATGAAGCCGATTGAGGCCGCGCACGTGTGCTCCCCAACTACCCGCTTCTCTTCTGAAGCATGGTGTGTAGGCAACATTTTTCACAGGCAAATCAGCATCTGCCAAGATCATATCGCGATATAGATTTGTCACGGGCACCTCCGCTGTTGGAATGAGGTAAAGATTGTCAACCGTCATGTGATACATCTGTCCTTCCTTGTCTGGCAGGTTTCCGGTTCCATAACCAGATGCTTCATTCACCACAATGGGGGGTTGAATTTCGTGATAGCCCATGGCCTCAGCTTCGTCCAAAAAAAAGTTGATAAGGGCACGTTGAAGCTTAGCACCTTTTCCTTTGTAGACAGGGAAACCCGCACCGGAAATTTTCACACCTAAATCAAAATCGATGATATCGTATTTCCTGATCAGGTCCCAATGCGGCAACGCACCAGCATCCAGCTTAGGAATGTTGCCACGTTCATGTACAATAATATTATCATCACTTCCTCCACCTTCCGGAACATCTTGTTGGGGAACATTAGGTATGGTGTAAAGAAGTTTTTGAAGCTCTGCGGACGTGGCATTTAAATTTTCTGCCAGGTCGGCAACCCATTTTTTAAGCTCAGCAGTGCGTGTCTTCTTTTCTTCTGCTTCTTCTTTTTTACCTGCTTTCATCAAGCCACCAATCTCTTTGGCAAGCGCATTTCCCTCTGCTAAAAATTCATCTTGCTGTTGCTGGATTTTGCGCCGGGATTGATCTAAGCTCAAAACCTGGTCGAGGGTCTCTTCAATATTTTTTATCCTGCGCTTTTTTAGGCCTTCAATAATTCGGGCTTTCTCTTCCCGTATAACAGCTACTTGTAACATGCGTGATGACTATTAATAGTTAAAGGCTCAAAATTAATTTTTTGAATGGCAGCACATGCATTTGACCCACAAATATTTAATACCCCTAATCTGCGTTGTGGCTCGCGAAGGCAACTTTTTTGAAGTCGAATTTGATAATATCCAATTTTAGCCTATAATTGCAAGGTCAATCGGCTGCTCTCAGACCCCCTAATAGTTTATCCAGAGAAACATACAGTTACCAAACCTTATAGCTAGCACTTCTGACTGACTGCATTTATCAGATATTTTCTGAAAATTTCAATACATATCTTAATACAAACTCAATTCATTTTTTAAAATTAGCATGTACACTATTGATGATCTGAACGTGAGACTTCTTTCTGAACTGAAAGAAATCGCTGATGAGATGGGCATTAAAAACGCCAAAAAACTCCCCAAGCAAGATCTTGTCTATAAGATTCTTGACCAACAAGCAGTAGCCCCCGAAACTGCATCTTCCTCAAAGACCACAAAGACAACGGAAGGCGAACAAGCAACCGAGCGGAAACTACGTCCGCGTAAACGAGAAAATGTAACCGCCACACCAAAGGTTGGAGAGGAAATGTCAGCTGACGAACTCCTCGAATCAATCAACAACGATATTGACAATTCCGGTACTGCCTTTGATGAGTCTAACCCAGAGACGGAGAGTGAAGATGCTCCGGAGATTGTAAATGAACCCGTTGCAAAAGAGCAACGCGAACCGCGTGCTCCTCGCGAACCGCGTGAAGATCGTCCACAAAAACGAGAATCAAACATCCGCGATTTTGATGGCGCTGTAACGAACGAAGGTGTTTTGGAAATTATGCAAGATGGCTATGGCTTTCTTCGCTCTTCCGATTACAACTACCTCGCCAGCCCCGATGATATTTACGTATCACCATCACAGATAAAACTTTTTGGCCTTAGAACAGGTGACACGGTGCGCGGACAAATACGCCCCCCAAAAGAAGGTGAAAAATATTTTGCCCTTCTACGTGTTGAAACGGTGAACGGAAAAACGACTGAAGAAATTCGTGACCGCGTTGCCTTTGAATACCTTACGCCACTTTTCCCCGAAGAGAAAATACGGTTGAGCACTACGCCTGATAACATGTCAACGCGTATCCTCGATTTGTTTGCCCCGATTGGAAAAGGTCAGCGTGGTATGATTGTGGCGCAACCCAAAACAGGTAAAACGGTTTTGCTAAAACAAATTGCAAACGCCATTGCCGAGAACCATCCGGAGTGCTACTTGATCGTTTTACTTATAGATGAACGCCCTGAAGAAGTTACCGACATGGCCCGCAGTGTAAAAGCTGAAGTAATAGCTTCAACGTTTGACGAACAGGCAGAGCGTCACGTGAAAGTAGCCAGCATTGTTTTAGAAAAAGCAAAACGCATGGTGGAGTGCGGACATGATGTTGTTATTCTTCTTGACTCTATCACACGTTTGGCGCGTGCCTACAACACGGTCGTTCCTTCATCTGGAAAAATTCTTTCGGGTGGTGTGGATGCCAACGCATTGCATAAACCAAAAAGGTTCTTCGGTGCTGCACGTAATGTAGAGAATGGTGGCTCACTTACCATTATTGCTACCGCCCTGATCGACACAGGTTCTAAGATGGACGAAGTAATCTTTGAAGAATTCAAAGGTACGGGTAACATGGAACTTCAACTTGATCGCAAGCTTTCCAACAAACGCGTTTATCCTGCTATTGATGTTCCCGCATCGGGCACACGTCGTGAGGATTTATTGATGCGCGAAGATGAACTTCAGCGTGTATGGATATTGCGCAAGTTTATGAGTGATATGAATTCAAACGAAGCCATGGAGTTCTTATTGAATAAAATGAAAGGAACACGTAACAATCAGGAGTTCCTCGTATCGATGAACGGATAATATTCAACACCAATACATTATTAAAAAGCGTATGGGTTAGCTCTTACGCTTTTTTTATTTCAATCCTTCACATTAATGTTTAATTTGGTAGCTTAGTACAGAACCTCTTTTTGTGAAGAAATCCCAATCCCACCTCACATTCATTACCCTCTTTATTTTGGCTTTCACACGTATTGCCACGGCTCAGGAAAATATTGATAGCCTTGAGAGTCTGCTACTCCAACCATCACCAGACTCAATCAGAATTCGTGTGATTAATAATTTAAATTTTATCTATTACGACAAAGATCAAAATCGATTTAAAAAATTAAGTGAAGAAGCGTTGGCGCTTTCGCAAAAAATTTACCGAAAGCAAACTATCGCTGTGGCGTATTTGAATTGGGCTTCGGCCAACGAGATCAGTGGCGACTATGATTCGAGCATTGTGTATAACCAAAAAGCACTGGACATCTATAAAGATCTGAATGACAGTGTGGGCATTTCTGTTGCCCTAAACAACATGGGCATCACGTATATGCAAATGGGCGATTACAGTTCGGGTGTCTATAGTTTTAACCGGGCGTTACCGATAGATGTAGCAAAGAATGACTCGTTCAATTTATGTATCGACTACCTTAATCTGGCCGACATTTACCTGCGCGCGGGATACATTACCAATGCTGAAGACTGGGCGCGGCGCGGCTATAGTTACGCGATATCGGGTGCACCAGGAAACCAACCTTTCGCGGCAGAAATTTTGGGGCTCGTTTTCCTTGAAGAAAACAAAATAGATTCGGCGTTCTATTTTTTTAAACATGCCAGATCAATCGGCTCAGATCTTCAACTCGAATATATTTTTAACAGAAGTTTTCTTCACTATGGAAATACATACATGAAGCGAAACATGTACGATAGCGCACGCTATTATTTCTTAAACGGTGTAACCAGGAGCGAAGGAAAAAACCTCTCCGATGTGCTTATCCCTGTGAAGATCGGACTTTCCAAGTGTTACCTGCACGACCGAAATTTTACAGAAGCGTTGAGCGAGGGCAAAGAAGCATTCATCCTCAGCAAAAAAATACAGAACAAACACCTGGCCCTCGAAAGCGTCAACTTAATAGCAGACATTTTTAAAGAGTTGAAAGCACCAGACAGCGTCATCGCCTACTTAACCATAGGAAGACATTACCGCGATGAACTCCTGAAACAATCTATAAAGGGAAGTATTGAAGCCAAGACGTATAACCTACAACTTCAACAAGAACAAGAACAAAGGCAGCTGGCGATTTTGTCTCTGGCAGAACAAGACCGCATTCTCACACAGCAACGGTTGATCATTGGCTTTGTTATCGTTCTGCTTGTCAGTTTGGTTATCATCATCTTGCTAATATATCGGTCTAGTAAATTTAGAGCCGCATCAAATGTTCAACTCACTATTAAAAATACGGAGCTGAAAAAATTAAATCAGGAAGTAAACGGTCTCATCAACACCATCGTCCATGATTTAAAATCACCCTTAAATACTATTCAGGGTATCTTCAAACTGATGGAACCCGAAATGAAAGAGAATGCAAAATTTTCAGAGTTTATTTATTTTGGAAATCAGGTAATAACCAATGCTCATGAAATCATAATAGAACTTCTTGAGCTTCGCGAAATGGAAGCCGATACCTACCCCATTAATCCAACATCGTTTTACATTGATGATTTAGTGCCTGAATTAAAACTTCAATTTGAAACACAAGCAGAACAAAAATACATTGAACTTATCCTAAACTTTGCGCATGGCATTGTCCATACCGATCGCTTTCTGGTGAAGCGGATACTTGACAACTTAATTTCAAACGCACTAAAATTTTCCCCTCGCAATAAACGGGTGCACGTGGTTGGTGCTATTGGCGAAGACCATGTTATGTTCAAAATAATAGATGAGGGGCCTGGCTTTCACGAAAATGATAAAGAAAAAGTGTTTGGTAAATTTCAGAAATTAAGCGCCCGCCCTACAGCAGGGGAATCATCACACGGTCTTGGCCTTGCCATTGTTAAATTCTTAGTGAAGCGGCTGAACGGCGACATCCAACTCCAAAGTGAATGGGGGCATGGGGCAACATTTATTGTCACCATACCGCGCAAATAAATTGTATGCGTTAAACGTTATTGGTACTTTAAGACTTAAATCAAAAAAACAATCACCCATGCAAAAAAGAAAAACCTTTCTGTTAGCTGTATTGACAACCCTCTTTATGGCTACCGGCACATTTGGCCAAGCTCCCTTATCACAAAAATTACCTGTTGATGGGAAAATAAAAATCGGCACCCTGTCCAATGGGTTGACCTATTACATCCGTAAAAACTCAAGACCTGAAAAGAAGGTGGAGCTAAGACTAGTTGTAAACACAGGCTCCATATTGGAAGATGATGACCAGCAAGGCCTTGCCCATTTCACGGAACACATGGCCTTCAATGGCACAAAGAATTTCAAAAAAAATGAACTCGTATCCTTTCTTCAAACCATTGGTGTCGAGTTCGGTGCTGACTTGAATGCATACACCAGTTTTGATGAAACGGTGTATATTCTTCCCATCCCTACAGACAAAAAAGAAAACATTGAAAAAGGATTTCAAGTGCTTGAAGATTGGGCAAGCAATCTCACATTCGAAAATGCCGAGATCGACAAAGAGCGTGGTGTAGTATTAGAAGAATCACGCTTGGGTAAAGGTGCAAATGACAGGATTAACAAAGTGTTGTTTCCAAAATTATTTGAAGGCTCAAAGTATGCCCAACGTCTACCCATTGGCAAAGATGACATACTTAAAAATTTCAAATACGATGTTGTAAAACGGTTTTACAAAGATTGGTATCGCCCCGACCTTATGGCTGTTCTAGTTGTCGGTGACATTGATCCCGCAGAAGCCGAACGCCTCATCAAAAAACATTTTGAAAAAATAAAAGCACCGGCAAAGCCAAGAGTGCGTACACCAGCCAACATTCCACTAAGAAAAAAATCGGAAGGTATTGTAATCACCGACAAAGAAGCAACCAATTCCATTCTTCGTATTTATCACACTTTTACACCAAGCGAAGAAGATGTAACATTAGGTGACTATCGTGAATCCATTGTGAAGGGATTGTTCACCAGCATGCTCAACCAGCGACTGCAAGAGCTAACACAAAAACCTGAACCTCCCTTTATTTTTGGAAACAGTAGCATTGGGGGTTTTGTAAGAGGATATGAATCGTACAGCTCGTTTGCTGTGATTGGCAAACCCGGAATTGAGGCAGCAGTGAATGCACTCATTGAAGAAAATGAACGGGCGCGCAAATTCGGTTTTACAGCCAATGAACTTGAACGAACAAAAATGAACATGTTGAAGACAATGGAACGCGCATACAACGAACGTGACAAGTCTGAATCGCGAAACATTATTGGAGAATACGTTCGTAATTTTCTTGAACATGAACCCATACCGGGCATTGAAAAAGAATACGAGTACTATAAAGAATTTATGCCGGGCATTTCACTTGAAGAGGTCAATCAATATACAGCCGCCAATATTCCTTCTGTCGGCAACAGGTTGGTTGTGTTGACTGCTCCCGAAAAAACAGATTACCAGATTCCAACTAATGAAGAATTGCTTTCGCTTGTTGAGAAGGCTGAAAAAATTAAGGTGAGTGCTTATGAAGAGAAGGCCATAGCTTCATCTTTGCTCGCATCCATTCCCACCGCAGGAAAAATTATCAAAGAAGAAGAAAATAAAAAAGCAGGTTTCACAGAATTAACCTTAAGCAATGGTGTAAAAGTTATTCTAAAGCCGACTGATTTTAAAAACGATCAGGTGCTAATGAGTGCGTTTCGATATGGTGGACAATTCTTGTATGACACACCGGATCGGTTTAACGCAGAGAGTGCTGCAACATTAGTTTCACAAATGGGTGTTGGAGAATTTTCTCCAATCGATTTACAAAAAGTATTGGCAGGTAAAACAGTAAGCGTCAATCCTCGGATAAATGCAGCTACTGAAGGATTAAACGGTCAGTCAAGTGCGAGTGATCTGGAATCACTTTTCCAATTGACCTATCTGTTCATGACCCAGCCACGCGAAGATAAAGATCTCTTTACATCGTACATCTCCAAGCAACAGGCGTTGTATCAAAACCTGATGTCTGAGCCTCGCGCTGTTTTCCAGGATTCACTGTTGGCTACTTTATACAAGCATCATCCACGCGCCCCAAAGGTGCCGAAGCCTGAAGATTATGCAAAAATAAATTTATCGAGGTCGCTTGAAATTTATAAAGAGCGGTTTGGCGATGCGAGCGGATTCACCTTTGTGTTTGTTGGTGCTATAAAGTTGGATGAAATAAAACCACTTATCGCTACATACCTCGCCAGCCTTCCCTCCGAAGGCACTCCCCCAAAATATCGTGACATTGGTATGCGCCCCGTGTCTGGTGTTGTGAAAGAAAAAGTGTTTAGCGGAACAGAGCCAAAAAGTTTTATCATCATGCAATTCAATGGAGAAACTACGTACTCAAAACAGGATGCGTTCGCTTTGCAAGCATTGATTGAAGTGATGAACATTAAGCTTATCGAAACGCTGCGGGAAGAGCTGAGTGGCATCTATGGTGGTGGCATGTACGGCTCCATAAATCGCACTCCGTACAACAACTATAACATTGGAATCTCACTACCCTGCGGACCCGAAAATGTTGACAAGCTTATCACAGCAACGTTAGGTGAAATTGAAAAAGCAAAAACAAAAGGCCCTTCTGAAACAGATCTGAACAAAGTGAAGGAGACGTGGAAAAAACAGTATGAAGAAAATATTAAAACAAATAATTACTGGCTGGAGCAATTGCAAAGTAGTGTAGAAAATGGAACGCCCTTTGAAGACATTCTAACGTATGAAACACGTGTGGATGCTTTGAAAACAGCAGACCTCAAGGCAGTTGCCAACAAGTTCCTTGATATGAAAAATTTTGTGCAAGTGGTTCTCTATCCTCAAACAGGAAACTAAAACATGGATGGGGCGCAGTTTCTTCTGCGCCTCATTACTTTCTATTCACAAGATTACCCTCCTCGTTAATGAAGTACGTGTATTGTTTCACTTCACCACTTTTTTGATCAACTGTTTTTATTACAAAATTGCGTATTCCCTTTAGGATGTAATCATCGACATGTAGGGAGATTATTTTCTTAGAATCCTTTTCAAAAGCTATCATTTTATAAAGAAGTAAATTATTTGTTATTCCGTCATAACAATAAACATCCAATGCTAAATGCTTTTTTTGTGATTCGATGTGAATGTTGATATCAACATTCTTTTGTGTCTCAGGTTGAGCAGTGGGGATTAGGGAACCAAAATACCTTACAGGTATATCAAGCACTAAAATCCTATCACCATCATGACCTTGCGCCATAATTATATAGCGGTATTGTCCCCTTTCAGAAAGTGTGTCATAAAAAGTATAATCGGTCACCAGACTGCCTACTGAATTTCGCTCTACTGAAATTGATTTCATGTACGTTGACCTGGAAGTAGGGGAATGTGAATCCTTGGCATACGACCTATACACTTCCAGATTTTCTATCTGATCTAATTGTTCGTTGCCTGCATGAATAGCCAGAGTAACCACGCTGTCGCGCAAATGTACCTGCATAGGAATTTCTTCTTCTTGCTTCATCGAAAAAGGAAAACCATTTGGACGAGTAGAAAGCTGAATATTAAAATCACAGAAGTCATTCAAAAATCCATCAATGTTGACGAGGTACTGTGTGTTTTCCTTTAATGAATCCATCGTAATGAACACATCATCTTGCGGCACTTTATCAATACATTGAAGAATACGATAGGTGTTCGCCTCACATGGATTGCCCTCGATCAAAATAACTTGTATGCCCCGATTGTCTCTACACGTCTGGCTATAGATGTTTAAATAATATTTGCCTGCTACAGAAGGCATGAAATAAAACCATTGATCATTGTGATACACTAGGCATTTATTGGTCAACGATTTATTTATGCATTGCCATTCAACAGAAGAATTTTTTGTGTCGGAACGAATGGAATTAGCCCCCTCGATTAAAAGTGAACGATTTTCAATATTGTTATTGGCAACCTGCGCCACAACAACCCGTGCCCACAGAAATAAAAAAATAATTAAGATCAATGTCGGTAGCTGTTTCCTTCGACACATAGGTGAGAATTTTGGCTACTTCTTCTTTTTACCTTTACGGTCATGAAAAGCTCCCTTGAACTCAGGATCAACTTTTCGTTTTAACATATC
>JBBRKB010000058.1:0-13827 GCA_038218385.1 Cytophagales bacterium
ACTGATCTTTGGTGTAAGGTAAAGATTTGTATTGAGTGTAAGTTTGTGAATTGGGAATCCAACGTACTGATTTGAGACATCGGGAACGTGATAAACATCAACTGTATTTCCCCTAATGGCTTTGCTAAAAGAATAAGTAAGACTCGCATACCAATTCTTCTTCCGAACACTATAAACCATCTCCACACCATTTGACCCGCTCTTCGAGAAGTTCTCATACCACTCGTTAAAATCAGAACCGTCACCTTCAGATCCGTAGATCAAAACATCTTTGGTTGTAATGCTAAAAGCGTTAAGTGACAACAGCATTTCTTTGGTGAATTGGTAGCCCAATTCAAATTCAAAAACAGAAGAACGCTCTGGCTTGGCATTATTAGTTAAGTGAATATTAATGTTTTGGATGGATGGGGACCGAAACGATTCACTGTATAATATTTTAAAATGAAAGTTTTCAATTTTCTTTGTTACGGCCAATCGGGGCACAAATGCGCCGCTATAGCGATTATTTTTTTCGAACCTAAAACCCGCTGTGGCATTGAACAGACGGTGCTTAAACAATGCCTGCGCATAGACCGCAAAATTATTCAGCGTCATCTCTAATGCCCCTGTGAATACATCTGATACATCCAGGTACGTGGCTTTATCAATAAAATAAACACCACCAAAATTCAAATTAAATTTTCTGTTGGGGTCATAAACAAAATCGACCTGGGATAACATGCGGGTTGCGCGCGCCCTAAAATCATATCCATCATCACCTTTCGTCTGTGTTGTCCAGGGTAGTTGGTTATAATATTTAATAATCGGTGTCACGGTCAACTTAGTGCTGGCATGTACAACATACCGGGTATCCAAATAAAAATTTTTATACGAAATAAAACTTAGTGGATCCGAGGTGGCAAACTCATCATACATAGTTCGTAAAGAAAAGCTCTTAACCTTTAAACCAACATTCAGATTTAGTGGATTAGCTTCCGTCTCTTTTGATAAATCATATGGATCTACCCCTCCAAGTTCAGTGTACGATCTATCACTCACTATGCCCTTCCCTTTAAAAACAGAAACGTTCCAGGAAATATCCTTTCCTTTTTTGGCAGCCATTGCGCCAACATTGGTTCTGCCAACAGCATCACTATGCACGCCACCAACACCATAGACAGCAACACCATTTAGGCTTTGCGCTGCTTTTGTTAAAATGTTTATAACACCATACTCAGCAGAGCCACCATAAATGGCAGATCCAGGACCGCGAATAATTTCAATGCGCTCAATAGCGTCAACAGAAAAACGGTTGCCGATGGCTACAGTTTGATATAGAAGCTCATTGAAGGGCTGACCGTCAAGCATCACCAACACCTTTCCCTCATTTGCCCAATTGCCTCTAAGGCCAATGCCCATGACGAACTGAAGATCCTGAGCTACTTCAAAGCCTGGAACCATTCGCAGCACGTCAGCCAGGTCACGTGCCCCCATGTTATGGATTTCTTCCGCAGTGATGATGCTTACTATACCCGGTGTTTCACGCGTTGATAAAGACTTTTGGCTAGAAACTGTTACTCCTTTATTTAAGATTTTCTGCAATTCACTCTCCTCAGAGAATGCATTGAGGTGTGCGAGAGAATCCAGGTCTGACGTGGCTAATGTGTCAGCTTGTTGCGCCTGCACATTAAAAACAACCGCATAAAAAAGTAGGCAGAAAATTGCCTGATGGTAATACTTGCGCATAGGTTAGAAATAGACTATATAAAAAGTTTTGCCTGCTTTAAACCATCAGTATTTAAATCAAGCTTTCACAAAATCTAAAAAGTGACGAAAAGTATAAATAATAATTCTTGAAAAAAATAGGCAAAGTGTTTTGGGCTAAAAAACTATAACATACCATAAACCTTATTCTATTTTATATTTGTGCCATGAATGAAACTACCTACACATACGATCAATTAAAGGAACTTGCTTTCCAGGTATTCACCAAGATGGGTTGCCCAACAGATGATGCCAGGAAAGCAAGTGATGTATTGTTGTCAGCTGATCTTCGAGGAATTGATTCGCATGGCATTGCGCGTCTTTCAGGATATATAAGGCTATGGGAAGCCAAGCGTGTAAATGCCAAGCCCAATGTGAAAATTGTGCATGAAACACCTAGCACGGCAGTGGTAGATGGAGATGCGGGACTAGGATTAGTGGTCGCGCCCATTGCCATGGAAGTTGCCATTGCCAAGGCTAAAATTGCCGGAACCGGTTGGGTATCGGTTAAAAATTCAAATCACTTCGGCATCGCGGGCATACATGCCATGCAAGCACTTCACCATGATATGATCGGCATGGCCATGACGAATGCCAGTCCATTAGTGGCGCCAACATTTTCATTGGAAAGATTATTGGGTACCAATCCTATTGCAGTAGCCATACCTGCATATGAGCAACCCCCTTTTATTGCCGACATGGCCACCACTACGGCGGCCAATGGAAAATTGGAAATATTACAACGCAAAGGAAAAGAAGCACCCCTAGGTTGGATACAAGATAAAAACGGAATGCCTTCCATTGATCCTCATGAGTTGAAAGAAGGAGGCGCATTAATTCCCTTGGGAAGTGATTACGAACATGGAAGCCACAAAGGCTATTGCCTGGGATCCGTGGTGGATATTTTTTCTGCTGTATTATCAGGTGCCAACTATGGTCCATGGGTACCCCCTTTCGTAGCCTTTCTTGCTCCACCAATTGATCCGGTTGGTGAAGGTATTGGACATTTCTTTGGCGCCATGCGTGTAGATGCTTTTAGACCTGCATCCGAATTTAAAGAACACATGGACAAATGGATAACCCGGTTTAGAAATTCAAAACCTATTGAAGGGCAGGAGCGTGTGTTAATCCCAGGAGATCCCGAACGCGAAATGGAAATGCTTAGAATGAAAAATGGAATCCCTCTCAATCCAAAAGTAGAAGAAGATTTAAAAGCAGTAGCGAAGAAATTTTCGTTGGTGTTTTAATTACTGCCAAACATGCCGGCGCTAATTCCGGCACGGATTATTAAAGGACTTGAGTATGGCCCGACTTGATTGTCGTTATACGAAAAATTGTAAAGCGCCGTAAAATAAATAGCGGATCGCTTACCAAGAGGCTGAACAAATCCACCACCTGCCAAAAAGTTTTTATACTCAAAGCGTGTCTCCGATCTATTGCTATTCACGTATCCATAATTCAGATATTCATATTCTGTTTGAAGGAAAATATTTTTGAAGACTACATATCGCAGGAAAGGAGCTGCGCCGTAGCCATGTGTGGTAATGCTCGGCCGAACAAATTTATATTTTGAATATTGATAGGTGAGACTTACGCCGCCCATAAATTTTCGAGTGATCATATAGCCAATAGAGGGAGAGACTTGGATATAATCCTGAGCAGAACCAAAGCTTAGGCCACCCAATCCGCCACCAATGACAATGCGTTCGTTAAAAGGCACACCCTTCAGGCTGTTCTTTTCACCTTGTGCTAAAGCAGCAATGGCACTGATGCAAATAAAAATAAAGGAAAGTGTGTAGACTCTCATGGCTATATTGTTTTACTTCTCAACGACAATAAAGACATCTTCCGTTTCTTTTTTCATTAAATATTTTTCACGGGCGAATTTTTCCAATGTCTCCTTATTGCCAAAAAGTTCATCACGGTCTTTTGTTACTTCTTTGATTTTTTCCTCATAATATTCCTTCTCATTTTCAAGGGAATTTAACTTTGCGGTAAGGCGGAAGCGTGTGATCAGGTTGTTGGAGTCAAGAAAGAGCAACCAAACACAGAAAATTATTCCAACAATGAAATAGAAATTTTTAAATATAGGAGGCAGATTCTTGAGTTGCATAGCTTAAAAAGTAAGCTAATATAGGAATTAATAAAATCCGATAAAAATCAAGTCCATCCACCTTCTGAAATTCACTCCTTATTGTAAAAAAGAAAGGCCGCCTTTATTTAAAAGGAGGCCTTCATATTTTAAACCTATCCGGTGATTATCTGAATTTCTTACCGGGGAAATAAGCGGTTTCTCCCAGTTCTTCTTCAATGCGAATAAGTTGATTGTACTTCGCCATTCTGTCCGAACGTGATGCAGATCCGGTTTTTATCTGACCTGTATTCAGCGCTACGGCCAAGTCGGCAATGGTAGAATCTTCTGTTTCACCAGAGCGATGCGACATTACACTTGTGTAGCTATTACGCTTGGCAAGGTTTACAGCTGCTATGGTTTCCGTAAGAGTTCCAATCTGATTAACCTTTACAAGAATTGAATTGGCGATATTTTTATCAATACCATTTTGCAAACGCGTCACATTGGTAACGAACAAATCATCACCAACTAATTGGATCTTGCTACCGATCTTCTCGGTAAGTTTTTTCCATCCGTCCCAATCATCTTCATCCATACCATCTTCAATAGAAATGATTGGATATTTTTTCGCCCATGCTGCCCAGTAGTCCACCATCTCTTCAGATTTCAACTTCTTGCCTGATGATTTTTTAAAGGTATAGGTCTTAGATTTTGAATCGTAAAATTCAGAGCTCGCTGCGTCAATGGCAATGAACACATCAGTACCAGGCTTGAAGCCAGCCTTTTCAATTGCTTTCAAGACTACTTCAATCGCTTCTTCATTGGAAGTAATGTTGGGTGCAAACCCGCCTTCATCACCAACATTTGTAGAAAGCCCTTTGTCATGCAACACTTTCTTCAGGGTGTGGAATATTTCTGTTCCCATGCGCAACGATTCAGAGAATGTATCCGCATTAACGGGCATAACCATAAACTCCTGAAAATCGATAGAGTTGTCTGCGTGACTTCCGCCGTTAAGAATATTCATCATTGGAACCGGTAATGTGTTGGCACTGGTACCACCCACATAACGGTACAAAGGAAGACCCGCTTCAAGAGCTGCTGCTTTTGCAATAGCCAGGGAAGTTCCCAGAATAGCATTTGCGCCAAGCTTGGCTTTGTTTGGTGTACCATCCAACTCGATCATAATCTTGTCAAGTAGGTTTTGATCAAAAATATCAAACCCAACAAGTTCATCAGCTATTTTGGTGTTGACGTTGTTAATGGCTTTCAAGACACCTTTGCCCATAAATTTCTTTTTGTCACCGTCACGTAATTCTACAGCTTCATGTTTGCCAGTAGAGGCTCCGGATGGTACGGCAGCACGACCGAGTGCACCGTTTTCTGTAACTACATCTACTTCAATTGTAGGATTGCCGCGACTATCTAAAATCTGTCTGGCGTGGATACTCTCAATGAAACTCATATTGGGTAAAGGATTAATTAATTAGTGACTAATTGATCATTTTTTATCATCTCGACAAATTGGTCGAACAGGTATCGCGAATCGTGAGGGCCAGGTGAAGCTTCCGGATGGTATTGCACTGAGAATGCCTTCTTATCCTTTCTTCGTATGCCCATGATGGTCTTATCGTTCAAATGTAAGTGCGTTACCTCAATGTTGGTATTTTCTTCAATTCCTTTTTCGTTCACTGAGAAGCCATGATTTTGAGAAGTAATCTCGCCCTTCCCGGTCCTTAAATTTAACACAGGATGGTTCAGCCCTCTGTGGCCGTGGTGCATTTTATAAGTTGTCAATCCGCTTGCCAGTGCAAGGAGTTGATGCCCCAAGCAAATTCCAAAAGTAGGTTTGTTGGAATCTAATATTTGCTTTAGCGTGTCAATGGCATAATCCATTGGCGCCGGATCGCCTGGGCCATTGGAGATAAAGTATCCATGAGGACCCCAGGCTTCCATTTCGTCAAATGATGTCTTGGCAGGGAATACCTTTACGTAGCAATTTCTGCTTACCAAATTGCTAAGGATACTTTTCTTGATGCCCAGGTCTAACGCAGCTACTTTATAGGTTGCATCAGGCTCGCCAACGGTATAGCTTTCTTTGGTGGTAACCACTGAAGAAAGTTCAAGCCCATCCATGGACGGAACATCTTGAAGGGCTTTCTTCATCTCCTCAGGTGTAAGTTCAGAAGAGATCAGGGCATTCATTGCTCCCTTACTGCGGATGTGGCGTACTAGCATACGTGTATCGACATCCGAAATTCCCACCATATTATTTTTTTCCAGGTATTGCTGAAGGCTTTCCTTAGAAGTCATGCGGCTATACAATGCTGAAAAGTCATTCACCACCAAGCCTGCTATTTTTGGTGAGTCTGATTCCTGTTCATTGTCAATGGTGCCATAGTTTCCAATGTGCGCTGTTGTGTTCACAATGATTTGGCCGTAATAAGAAGGGTCAGTATAAATCTCTTGATACCCCGTCATTCCGGTATTGAAACATATTTCACCACCGGTTGTACCGATTTTCCCGATAGCAGTTCCTTCTATAAGAAGTCCGTCTGCAAGAAGAAGGTAAGCTTTACTTGACATGGTTGCAAAAATAAAGGACGATTTGATTCATTCCGTGTAATTCTGATCTTTTTATGTATCCAAGTGTAAATAAAAAAGGGATTGAAAAAATCCAATCCCCTTTTTATGAAAATATGCTATCACCTTATTCAGTGTCTTTCTTTTTTGATGCTTTCTTAGCAGCTTTTTTAGGAGCTTCTGTTTCTGCCTCTGTGCCCTCCTCTGTTGATTCTTCTGCTGAAACTGCCTCAACAGCATCATCCTTTTTCTGCGCTGGCTTGCGGCTTCTTCTTGTTTTTGCTTTCTTCACTTCACCATCCTTCGTATATAACGTATTGAAGTCAACAAGCTCAATCATACATACTTCAGCGTTATCACCAAGGCGATTGTCATCCATTTTAATGATGCGTGTGTAGCCACCTGGTCTGTCGGCTACCTTCGATGCAATTTCGCCAAACAATTCCTTTACAGACTCTTTGTTTTGAAGATAAGAAAACACCGTTCTACGAGAATGGGTAGTGTCACTTTTTGATTTTGTGATCAAAGGTTCTACATACTTTCTCAACGCTTTTGCCTTCGCCACTGTTGTGGTGATTCTCTTATTCAAAAGAAGCGATGAAGCCATGTTGGAAAGCAAGGCCCTCCTGTGACTGGCTGTTCTGCCTAAGTGGTTAAATTTCTTCCCGTGTCTCATTATTCTTAATCTTCTTCCAGTTTATACTTACCCAGGTCCATGCCGAAGGTCAGGTTTTTCTCAGAAACCAATTGCTCTAATTCAGCCAGGGATTTCTTTCCAAAATTTCTGAATTTCATCATATCAGAGATCTCCAATTGAACCAGGTCTCCTAATGATTTAACATCTGCTGCCTTCAAGCAGTTATAAGCCCTTACGGACAAATCAAGATCGTGCAAAGGCGTCTTGAGGAGTTTGCGCATGTGCAACATCTCTTCATCCACTTGCTCGATTTCAGCATCTTTTCCAGTTTCTAGTTCTATTGATTTATCAGAGAAGAGACGGAAATGCTGGATCAAAATAAAGGCTGCACCTTCCAATGCTTTCTCCGGATGGATAGATCCATCGGTTTCAATATCAACTACTAACTTTTCGTAGTCAGTCTTTTGCTCAACACGTGTATTTTCAACGCTGTATTTTACATTCTTGATAGGCGTGAAAATGGCATCAATTGGAATGAACCCAAATACTTGTTCAGTTGGCTTATTTTCTTCTGCAGGAAGATATCCTCTTCCTTTTTCGATTGTCAACTCAACTTCAATGTTTGCCGTCTCATCCAGATTGCAGATTACGTGCTCAGGGTTGAGAATTTCAAACGCGGAAGTAAATTTAGTGATATCACTTGCTTTGAATTGACTTTGCTTCTTGATGCTTACTGTAATTTTGTTGTCAAAACCATCAGAAATTTTCTTGAAACGAACCATCTTCAGGTTCAAAATGATCTCAGCTACATCTTCAACTACGCCTTCTATAGTAGAGAACTCATGCAATACGCCAGGTATTTTGATACCGGTGATGGCATAGCCTTCCAGGGAAGAAAGAAGAATTCTTCTTAATGCGTTTCCAATCGTAACTCCGTATCCTTTTTCCAGTGGTTTGAAGGTAAAAAGTCCGTGAAAATCATCGGATTTTTCCATTACAACCTTCTCTGGCATTTGAAATGCTAATATTGACATAGTTTCGTGTGATTGACGGTTAAAATTACTTAGAGTACAATTCAACGATTAACTGCTCATTGATATTCTCAGGTATCTCTTGACGAAGAGGGATATTGATGATTTTACCTACCATTTCTTGGTTATCCCACTCCAGCCATCCATACTTTTTAGAACCTTGCAAAGACAGGCTATTGCTAACAACCTCAAGGGATTTTGAACGCTCACGTACCCCAACAAGGTCGCCTGCTTTCAACAACGCTGAAGGAATGTTGAGCACTTCACCATTCACTACAATGTGCTTATGAAGTACCAATTGGCGAGCTGAACGTCGGGTTGGTGCAATGCCAAGACGGTAAACTGTGTTGTCGAGTCTGGCTTCCAATAATTGAAGGAGCACTTCACCCGTAACACCTTTTTTCCGTGTAGCTGTATCAAACAGTTTTGCAAACTGACGCTCAAGCAAGCCGTAGATATACTTTGCTTTTTGCTTTTCAGCAAGCTGCACCGCATATTCTGACTGCTTTCTCTTTTTGCCACGACCATGTTGTCCGGGAGCATAGTTCTTCTTTTGAAGGGCTTTGTTCTCCCCCATGACCGGCTCGTTAAAGCGTCTTGAGATTCTAACCTTTGGGCCTGTATATCGTGCCATTGTATTGTATATTTTTTTATTCGTGGCTCAACTAGAACCGAATCGTTAACTTAAACTCTTCTTCTTTTAGGAGGACGGCAACCATTGTGCGGCATAGGCGTCACATCGCGGATAGCGGTAACTTCAATGCCTGCCACCTGAATGGTACGAATGGCCGATTCCCTTCCAGATCCAGGGCCTTTCACGAAAACCTCAACCTTACGAAGACCTAAATCAAAGGCTTTGGTCGCACAGTCTTGCGCTGCTGTCTGAGCTGCATAAGGTGTGTTCTTTTTTGAACCTTTGAATCCCATCTTTCCGGCTGAAGCCCAAGAAATAACCTGGCCTGCTGTATTAGTCATCGCGATGATGATGTTGTTAAATGATGCGGTAATATGTGCTTCACCAACAGCCTCAACTGTCACGACACGTTTTTTTGCTTTATCTTTTCTTTTTTCTGAAGCCATTACTTAAATGGTTAAAATTCCTTTAGCAATTATCCTTTGGTTGCCTTCTTCTTGTTGGCTACAGTCTTACGCTTTCCTTTTCGGGTTCTTGCGTTGTTCTTAGTCGTTTGACCCCGAACAGGCAAGCCTTTACGATGGCGAAGGCCACGGTAGCATCCAATATCCATCAAGCGCTTTATGCTCAATTGAATTTCTGATTTAAGAACACCTTCGATCTTAAATTTCTCAGCAATGATAGAACGAACCTGATTTGATTCTTCGTCATTCCATTCTTTTGCTTTTCTATCCCATTGTATCCCAGCCTGGCTAAGGATATTTTGTGCGGACTTTCGTCCGATGCCAAAAATATAAGTAAGGCTTATTTCGCCTCGCTTATTATCAGGAATATCTACACCCGCTATACGTGCCATAGTCTTAACCTTGTCTTTGTTTATACCTAGGGTTCTTCTTGTTAATTACATACAGTTTGCCCTTGCGTCTGATAATTTTACAGTCCGCGCTTCGCTTCTTGATGGATGCTTTAACTTTCATTTCTATTTGTATCTAAATACAATTCTACCTTTTGTTAAATCGTAAGGAGACATTTCCAATCGTACTCTGTCGCCTGGCAAAATGCGGATGTAATTCATCCTCATCTTTCCTGAAATATGTGCCAGCAATTCGTGTCCATTCTCCAACTGAACTCTAAACATCGCATTGGAGAGCGCTTCAATGATGGTACCGTCTTGTTCTATTGACTTTTGCTTCGCCACTTATACTTATACTTATTTTCTATATACTCGTGCGTTGTCAATATTTCCGCTCCTTTTTCCCCTATCGCTACCATGTGCTCAAAGTGAGCTGAAGGTTTTCTATCTGCCGTTCGGATCGTCCAGCCATCACGTTCCTGGACTACATTTCTTGTTCCTTTGTTGATCATCGGCTCAATCGCTATCACCATCCCATTGACCAACTTTATCCCTTTGCCACGCTTTCCGTAGTTGGGTACCTCCGGGTCTTCGTGAAGGTTTTTTCCAACACCATGCCCGACCAACTCACGAACCACTCCATATCCAAAAGACTCCACATAACTTTGAATGGCGAAACTTATATCACCCATTCTATTTCCTGCCTTCGCTTCCGCTATTCCTCTATAAAGAGAAGTATAGGTTCTGTCGAGCAAGAGTAATGTTTCAGGATCCACCCCCTCGAGAGGGTATGTGTAAGCCGAGTCACTGTGAAATCCCTTAAACTGAACTCCGCAGTCAATGGAGATTACATCTCCCTCTTTCAACTCATATTTCCCTGGAAAACCATGCACTACAATTTCATTAACTGAAATACATAATGTGAATGGAAATCCATTGTAGTGTTTAAAAGAAGGGACACCACCATGGTCTCGGATAAATGCCTCAGCTATCGTATCTAACTTATCAGTCCTGATGCCAGGTTGAATAAGTGTAGCTACCTCACCGTGAGCTTTACCCAAAATTTGGGCACCTTCCTTAATTAACTGAATTTCATCTAATGTTTTTAAATGAACCATCCAGCAATTAAGCCGCAGCAAATTGAGAACGACCTTTCACCCTACCTGTCTTCATCATTCCTTCGTAATGTCTCATGAGCAAGTAACTTTCTATTTGCTGAAGTGTGTCTAAGACAACACCCACCAAGATAAGCAACGAGGTTCCCCCATAAAACTGAGCGAAGTTTTGACCAACCCCTAATCGGACAGCAAAAGCCGGAAGTATGGCTATGAGTACCAGAAATAGGGATCCAGGCAAAGTAATTCTTGATAATATCGTATCTATAAATTCGGCTGTTTGTTTTCCAGGTTTAACACCGGGTACAAATCCACCGTTTCTTTTCAAGTTATCAGCGATGTCATTTGAGTTGATGGTAATCGCCGTGTAGAAAAATGTAAAAATAAGTATCAACGTTCCGAACAGTAAATTATACTGCCATGAAGTAAAGTCAGAGAAAGTAGAACCAATGTAGGCACCAATATCACTGTCTCTCCAGATACCGGCTAGCAGTGCTGGAATGAACATCAAGGCTTGTGCAAAGATGATGGGCATTACACCAGCTGAGTTAAGTTTCATCGGTATAAAGTCACGCTTGCCACCGTACAATTTATTTCCAACCACCTGTTTAGCGTATTGAATTGGGATTCTTCGTGTTGCCTGTGTTAACATAATCACACCAACCACTACAACAAACAGTGCGAGGAATTCAATAATCAACAACAATGCTCCATCCACTTTCTTATCCATAACCTCAGTGACAATGGCCACCGGAAAGCGGCTCACGATACCGATCATGATAAGCATAGAAATACCATTACCAATGCCTTTGTCTGTAATTCGTTCACCCAACCACATACAGAAAACGGTTCCTGCTATAAGAATGGTAATGGATGAAAAGTAAAAGAAAAACGATTCGTTAAGGATAGCCTCTGCAGGCACAGCACCTTTAATATATCCGTATGACTGAAAACCTGTAATAAGGATGGTCAGCACCCGGGTATATTGATTTAATTTTTTTCTTCCAGACTCACCTTCCTTTTGCATCTTTTGAAAAGGTGCAAAAGCAACGGTAAGCAATTGGATGATGATCGAAGCTGAAATGTAGGGCATTATACCCAAGGCAAAAATGGAAGCACGATTGAAAGATCCACCTACAAAGGTGTTGATCAAATCAAAAATACCACCTCTTGTACCCGCATTTTGAGCAAGGATTTCAGGGTCGATACCCGGCAATACAATAAAGGACCCGATTCTGAAAATGATCAGGAAACCAATCGTATTGAGTATCCTCACCCGAAGATCTTCGATTGCAAAAATATTCTTTATCGTATTAAAGAATCGCTTCATTTATTTTACGGTTGTAGTTGTTCCTCCCAAGCCCTCAATCGCTTTTGACGCGCCTGTTGAGAAGGCATGTGCCTCAACACTTACTTTTTTCTTTAACTCACCTCTTCCTAAAACCTTAACCCTATCTTTCCTGCCAACAATACCATTGTCGATCAAAACTTGTAGGCTTAATGTTTCAGATTTTAAATTTTCGGCAAGGCCTTCCAATACATCAAGATTCACGGCCTTGTAATAGATCTTGTTCAAGCTCTTAAAACCGAACTTGGGAACACGGCGTTGAAGCGGCATTTGACCACCTTCAAATCCAATCTTCCTGGAATATCCAGAACGGGATTGAGCACCTTTGTGACCACGGCCGGCGGTAGATCCACCAGATCCTTGCCCACGCCCCAGGCGCTTGTTTGTTCTTACAGATCCTTCTGCAGGCTTGAGTGTATGCAGTTTCATTGTTAAATTCCTTTTACAGTAATCAAATGATTTACTTTTCTGATCATACCCTGGATCGAAGGAGTTAATTCCTTTTCAACCGTACGATTCATCTTACCAAGACCTAAAGCCTTGATCGTTCTTACCTGTGTGTCGGGTCTCTTAATAAGACTTCGAACTTGTGTTATTTGAACTTTTGCCATGTCGCTCTAGCCGTTAAATAATTTTGACAAAGTTATGCCTCTGCTTTTTGCTACTGTATAAGCATCACGCATAGATGTAAGCGCTTTAAAAGTAGCCTTCACCACATTGTGAGGATTTGAAGATCCTTTTGATTTTGCCAATACATTATGCACACCAGCACTTTCCAACACTGCGCGCATCGCACCACCTGCTATTACTCCCGTGCCCGGAGAAGCTGGCTTAAGCAATACAAATCCACCACCGAACTTGCCGATTGATTCATGCGGAACCGTACCTTTAATAATGGGTACTTTTACCAAATGCTTCTTTGCGTCATCAACACCTTTTGTGATCGCGTCTGTTACTTCATTCGCTTTACCAAGGCCATATCCAACTACACCATTACCATCACCAACTACTACGATAGCAGCAAAGCTGAAACGGCGTCCACCTTTTACCACTTTTGCTACACGCTGTATAGCAACGACCTTTTCCTTAAGATCGATCTCGCTGGCTTTAACTGTGCTTATATTACTTACTGACATATTTCAGTTTCTTAATGATGCTTAAAATTTCAAACCACCTTCACGGGCACCTTCTGCAAATGCTTTCACATTTCCATGATATAGGTAACCATTACGATCAAATACTACCGCTTCAACTCCGCTGGAAGCAGCCTTCTCAGCTATCTTCTTTCCAACCTGTTTTGAGTTTTCCTGATTGAGTTTTGATTTCTCACCTAACTCAATAGTAGACGCAGCGGTAATTGTTATACCTTTTATGTCATCAATGATCTGAGCATAGATTCCTCTATTGCTTCTGAAAATAGACAACCTGGGTCTTTCAGATGTTCCGCTTATTTTCTTACGGACACCCTTCTTAATCCGTTCTCTTCTTTGAATGTTCTTGCCTGCCATAGATTTCTCTATTTTTCTATGATGCTTAATTTATTTTCTTACTTATTTCGCAGCAGCCTTACCAGCTTTTCTGCGTATTTGTTCACCAACAAATCGAATACCTTTTCCTTTGTATGGCTCTACTTTTCTCAATGATCTAATCTTGGCAGCAACTTGCCCGATCAATTGCTTATCATTTCCCTCTAAGGTGATGATCGGGTTGCTTCCTTTTTCCTGTGCTGCTACTATCTTAATCTCAGAAGGAATGGCAAGGAATATACTGTGTGAATAGCCTAAGCTTAGTTCAAGAACATTTTCTTGT
>JBBRKB010000059.1:0-13746 GCA_038218385.1 Cytophagales bacterium
ATATCGGCACGCGGAATAGTGGTATGTTGATCAGCTGCAACACGAATGGTTATGGTGGATGATGTTTCATTCACGATAAGGCCTGTCTGTGTTGTGTTATTCTTTAACTGAA
This sequence comes from Cytophagales bacterium, assembly GCA_038218385.1. Classification (GTDB taxonomy): domain Bacteria; phylum Bacteroidota; class Bacteroidia; order Cytophagales; family Cyclobacteriaceae; genus JBBRKB01. The sequence goes on from JBBRKB010000059.1 coordinate 113, forward strand.
TCTTCCATCGTTCATACCCATCCGCAATGGCGCGGTTGGGGATTACAATATCGGCCAGTATAAATTGAGGATCTCTATTCCGAATGGTTGCGAGATCAGGACCGAATGCTTTTCCAACTTCACCGCCAATCTGATGGCACACGGCACAGTTATTCTGAAAAATAGTTTCACCTTGCTTAGCAACTCCGGTAATGTTTAAGGCGGCGCTGTACTTCTTCATAGCATCTTCACGAGTAGAAATATTTTCAACCAGTAATGCTCTCGCCCGGTTTCTAATGGAGGGTATGTCATGGTTCATAAGTTCAACTTTCTGCGGCCAGTCAAGCGCCGTGGATTGAATGTGTTTGCTCGCAATGGCATCAAGTAAGGTAGCCACACCAATGCTATCAGATAACAATTCTCCAATGGCCTGTTGTCGCACTTCAGAGGTTAGTTGCTTCCAGTTTTCAACAACAAATTTTCCTGTTGCGTGAAGGTCAATCATAGCATATGTTTCGATTGCCATCTTTTGAATGCTCTCAGGTTGTGTTGGGGAAATAATCGCTTCAATAAAAGCACGATCTTCTAATGTTCCTGTGAGTCCGATAATGCTTAGCGCATCTTCACGAAATGCTAATGATGCATTTGGATTGTTAACTACCTTTTGGGCTTCATCGTGATAGGTTTTAACTTTTGCCGATGTGCTTATGTTGGTTAATGGTAGTAACTTAATGGCTGCATTTCGAATAGCGGCATTTTCATTTTCACTAAATGTTATGAATAGCATATCACTCTTACCATGTAATGCCTCCGATGAGTTAGCTGTTAATCCTTTTTTGAGTCCGGTTAAAAGAGCGCTTCGCCACCAGGCTGTTTGATCATCCTTTGTGTAGATGGCAGTTGTAATTACTTCATCGATCGCTTTTGCATCGTTGGAGAGTGCAATTACAGAAGCACAGTTTTCAAAAAACTGTTTGGCGCCAGTGCTTTCCTTTAGTTTCTTTTTAGCTTCTGTAATCATGTTTAATTCATTACCACTGGATGCCGATAATGCAGCGAGCTGAACCCAATAGTCTTCCAGGTCTTGCTCAAGAATTTGTTGGCTTACCTGTTGTGAAACTTTATCTGGCATGGAGCCTAGTGTACACAGCAATTGAAAGCGGACTTTAGGAGAGGGATCATTTCTTAGTTTATGAAGCTCATCAAGCAACGAAGGAAATACATTAAGGTGTTTTTCAGCTATCCGTATGGCATTCTCTCTTACACCCGAAACAGAATGACTCAAGGCTTTTTTAATTGTGAGTGGATCTGTCTTGCCAATACCATCCAATGTCCAGATAGCGTGAGTCCATGCAAGGGGAGAGGATGTGGTGTCCAAGAGATTGTGAATTGCTTTTTCAGTATTCTCATCAGCGCGATCCATTAACAATCGTTGTGAGTTAATTCGCCACCAACGATTTGCATCGGCCAGATGGCGCACAAGATCTTCATTGGATTCTTTCCCCAAGGTAATTTTTTCAGACGCATTCAAGGATGAGGTATTTGTCGGCGTTATCCGATATATTCTTCCTTTGTCTGAGCCATTGTATAATGCGCCTGACTTTGCTACTTCTTCAGCCATCCATTCGGGATGTTCAACGATTTGCCGATAGTAGTCGATTACATATAATGCACCATCCGGCCCGATGTAAAAGTTAACGGGTCTACTCCAGGAATCTGTAGAAGCCAGAAACTCTTCATGATCATATTTTCTGCTGGCGACAAACGTGGCACCTTTATCATTTATAACATCAGCATGTACAAGATTGTGAACTGGCTCTGCGATGAAGGTGATGTTGTTAAAGGACGCATCGAATAGGCCGCCGGTGTACCAGGTAACGCCGCAAGAGGAAGTAATCACACCAACATCTGTGAGCAATTGATGCGCTGGCGTTGCCGTAATAGGAAAGACTTCCGCAGCATCACCATGATCAGGAATCATTTGAAGTGCATCAGCAACTCTGAGGTAAGGATTGCGATCGATATAACGAGCAGCAATTACTTCATTGAAGAGATGATGGGCATTACTGGTTCCGAAAATATGCCCGTATGGATCGAATGTATGCCCAAATTGTGATTCACCCGAAAGCATTTCAATCGCATGTGAATCTGGTTTTATCCGGATACTTCTTCCATTTGCATTTAACGGAAGTGATGATTCCGGATGATCTACATATTTAATATCGGCACCACGATCACCAAATTCTTCCGTGTATATTTTCGGTGTCACTTCTCCTTCATGGGCAATGTATATCCAATTGTCAAGGCCGTAAAGAGGTGTGTTAACATTATGTTGTGGATTGGACCTGGCAAAACCGGAGAGCATAATTTTTCTTATGTCGGCTTTATGATCGCCATCGGTATCTTCAAAATAATAAAGTAATGGAGGATCAGTTACCAACACACCTTTTTTCCATCGCGTAATACCAGTAGGAAGTACAAGGCTATCGGCAAAGACAATGCTTTTGTCAAAACGTCCATCATCATCTGAATCCACTAGCACTTTGATAACGCCTGATCCGCTCAGGTCAAGTGGATAGCCATGCATTTCCACTACATAGACGATTCCATTTTCATCAATCTCCATGGCAACAGGATCGGCTATCAACGGTTCCGATGCTACCAATTCAACCTTGAATCCATCTGCTACTTTATAGGATTGAAGTCCCTCCTCAGGAGAGAGGCCACCCGGTAATGATTTGTCTGAGGTGCATGAGAGCAAGAGGATGAAGCACAAGATAGGCACGCATGTATAGTGAGCTTTCATGATGGTTGATTTGGTCATTCGTTATAATTATCGTAGGTGTGAAATTCATGTGAAGGTTTTGCCGGGATCAATGTAGCAAAATATTAGATTTTAAAGCTGCCTTAGTGAATATTCCTTTCGATAGGTGATTTATGCGTTGATGGAACGACTTTGTAATAAAATTAAAAGGGAACTTTTGCTCCTTTCTTTGTATTAAGGAATGCTGATAATTAGGTATTGATCACTAAATTCGAACCTTAAATGATCGAATGGTTTGGCTCCGACTTAACCAGACAACATATCTTAACGAAACGAAATGGCAGAAACAGACATCCTGGAAAAGGCGACACGAAATCTTGAAAAGAATGGGTATTTAGACATCCCATTGGATACCAACATTGACTTTGTGGCGCGCATCAACGCATTAAAGAAGGAAAAGAATGCTGTGATCCTCGCGCATTATTATCAGACAGGTGATATTCAAGACATAGCAGATTACGTGGGCGACTCGCTGGGTCTTAGTCAAACGGCTGCTACCACCGATGCAGACATAATTGTTTTTGCGGGTGTTCACTTTATGGCAGAAACGGCCAAGATACTGAACCCGAAGAAGAAGGTTTTACTTCCTGATCTGCATGCCGGATGTTCGTTGGCCGAGTCATGTCCACCGGAAAGTTTTGGTGCGTTTGTAAAACAACATCCCAACCATGTTGTGATTTCATACATCAACTGTTCGGCTGAGATTAAAACCTTGAGCGACATTATCTGCACATCATCCAATGCAGAGAAGATTGTGAACTCTGTACCAAAAGAAACACCCATCATTTTTGCGCCTGATAAAAATTTAGGAAAATACCTCATTAAGAAAATAGGTAGAGACATGCTTTTGTGGGATGGTGCCTGTATGGTGCACGAAGCCTTTGCCATTGATAAATTGTTGAAACTTTGTCAGGAACATCCCAACGCTAAAGTAGTAGCGCATCCTGAATCAGAAGAACCTGTTTTGAAAGTGGCTCATTACATTGGATCAACAACAGGCATGATCAATTTTGTGAAGAACGATCCGAACAACGAATTTATCATCGCCACGGAAGCAGGCATTCTTCATCAGATGAAGAAGGAAGTACCACATAAGTCTCTTATACCCGCACCATCAGTAGATGACAATACCTGTGCGTGCAGTGAATGTGGCTTTATGAAAATGAACACTATGCAAAAACTTTATCTCTGCATGAAATATGAAAAACCAGAGATACATGTACCGGAAGAAATTCAAAAGCGTGCGCTTCTCCCGATTCAACGCATGCTTGAAATCTCTAAAAGTTAGGCATGCCACAAACTGATATTTTAATTATAGGATCCGGTATTGCCGGGTTGTCCTTTGCCATAAAAGCCGCCAGACGTTTTCCTAAATATCACGTAACGGTTATCACCAAAGCCAGCGAAGATGAATCGAATACCAAGTATGCACAAGGCGGCATAGCGGTTGTGTTAGATACCATTACCGATTCATTTGAAAAACATATTGAAGATACCTTACGTGCAGGTGATGGACTTTGCAATCGTGAAGTAGTGGAGATGGTGATTTCGGAAGCGCCTGATCGCTTGAAAGAAATTATGGAATGGGGCGTTGAGTTTGATCGTGACAACGCGGGTGACTTGTCTCTGGGCAGGGAAGGGGGACATACAGCCAAGCGCATTGTACATTATAAAGATGTAACGGGCTTGCAAATTGAAAAGGCACTGGTGAAGAAAGCGCACGCCTTGACTAACATTTCCTTTCTCCCGCATCATCAGGCGATCGATCTAATCACCGATCACCAGGTGAAACAACGCATTACACAGGTAACACCGGACATTACATGCTATGGCGCGTATGTGATGGATCAGAAAACAGGAAGGATTGAAAAGTATGTTTCGCGTATAACCCTACTGGCTACTGGCGGTGCAGGGCAAGTTTATCTGACCACTACAAATCCATCCATTGCTACGGGGGATGGTGTTGCCATGGTCTATCGTGCAAAAGGTAAAATAAGCGACATGGAATTTGTGCAATTTCATCCCACCGCTTTTTATGATCCGGAAGAAAATCCGGCATTTCTTATTTCAGAAGCAGTACGGGGAGAAGGTGCATATTTGCGCACCCGCGATGGCGAACGGTTTATGTTTAAATACGATGAACGGGGTGAGCTTGCTTCTCGCGATATTGTAGCACAGGCCATCGACAATGAATTAATTACGCGAGGAGATACGGTTGTGTATCTGGATTGCCGTCATCTTCCTGCTGATGATTTTAGTAAACACTTCCCCAACATCTATGAGAAGTGTTTATCAAAAGGAATTGATTTACGCCACGATATGATTCCCGTTGTGCCAGCTGCGCATTATGCATGTGGTGGTATTGATGTAGATATCAACAGCAAAACATCGCTGAATAACCTGTATGCCTGTGGTGAATGCGCGCGCACGGGATTGCATGGCGCCAATCGTTTGGCTAGTAACTCGCTTTTAGAAGCCTTGATATTTTCCCATCGATGCTTTCTACATATTGAAAAACATCTGGATGGAATTGCGATCTGTGACACGGTGCCGGAATGGGAAGCATCCTGGACGATAAAACCCAAGGAGCTAATTTTGATAACTCATACACGCCGTGAGTTAAGAAGTTTGATGAGTGACTATGTTGCTATTGTGCGTTCAAAAGAACGACTGCAACGGGCGATGAGTCGCCTCGATATTCTGTATGCTGAAACAGAACGACTCTATGAAGAGAGTGTGCTCTCGCCACAGCTATGCGAACTGCGAAACCTTATCACGGTTGCCTATCTCATTACAAAACAATCCATGGAACGCACGGAAAACAGGGGCGTGTTTTATAATTCTGATTTAGAACCTAGAGAACACTTAAAATAGCTGATAAAAAGCTGCGAGTTGCTAGCTGCGAGAGGTGTGAGTGGGGGTTTGTGTTTGTGGTAATTTCAATTAAAATAGTTTTGAGAATAGCTGCGAGTTGCTGGCTTCTAGCTGCGAGGGGTGTGAGCTTGGTGTGTGGGTAATCTGTTTCATTAACAAAAATTTTTCAATGTCAACTCAATCTGAAAGTGTATTTATTCCGCAGGATGTAATGAAGCATCAATTCAAGCAAATCCTTTTGAAGTATGGATTTTCAGATACTAAGGCCGACACCTGTGCGCAGGTTTTTATGGAAAGTAGTTTGGATGGTGTTTATACACATGGTGTCAATCGCTTTCCAAGATTTGTGCAATACATTAAAGAAGGTCATGTAAAAGTTGACCATGATCCAGAATGTATTCAACAAATGGGAAGTATTGAAAAGTGGGATGGTCGTGATGGCCCTGGAATATTAAATGCAATAGCGTGCACTAACCGTGCGATGGAGCTTGCAAAGAAGAATGGTATAGGCTGTGTCGCATTACGCAACACCAACCATTGGATGCGTGGCGGCACTTATGGCTGGCATGCAGCCACTAAAGGGTATGTGTTTTTAGGTTGGACGAACACCATTGCCAATATGCCACCGTGGGGTGCAAAAGAAAATAAGCTGGGCAATAACCCATTAGTTATAGCGATACCACATGAACAAGAGGCAATCGTTCTGGATATGGCTATGTCACAATTTTCATTTGGCTCGATTGAACAAGCGGCCATGAAAAAAACGAAGCTTTCCGTGCCGGGAGGATATGATGAAGAAGGAAATATGACAACCGATCCAGACGCTGTGTTGAACTCCAGAAGAATTATGCCTACCGGTTTTTGGAAAGGTGCAGGGCTTTCGTTTGTGTTGGATGTGTTGGCTTCTATGTTATCGGATGGGCTTTCGGTTCATGAAATTTCTAAAGTGCCTGTTGAAGCAAAACTTTCGCAGGTTTTTATTGCGATCGATGTGCAAGCTACTTCATCAGATAGCAACATGAAAAATAAGATCCATTCTATTGTAGATGACTATCATCATGAAGACACGCGCTATCCGGGCGAACGTGTATTGCAGACACGGATCAACAATACTAAAAATGGAATTCCTGTATTGAAGAAAGTATGGGATGAGATTGTTAAAGCTAATGAAATTTAATTCTAATATGGATGAATACTCCATCTTAGGCTCTATATAATCACTGCTGTAGATTTGATGGATCTGATCAAATAATTGAAGTCGATTATTATCAAAAGATATTTGATGCCTGTCATATTGTTTGTTGGCTAAGCTTCCATCAAAATGCATCCAATAAATGCTCCATGGATTTTTATCATTTGCCCAATAGTGGTGAGGTATATTTTTCTTGATAATAAAAAAATGATTGGGCTTTACTATTTTTAGATTTGAATGCTTATTGGGTAGCACTCAGACTAATGTGTATATGCCACATGCTTTTCCGGCCAACTATGCTATTCAGTCGAATAAATCCGGGATATTCTCAGTAAGCAAAATCTTCGACTACAACGAATAAATTGTATGCGAAGTTTGAATGCCTAATTTTTGTACAGAGGATACCAGTAATTGATCATTCTATATGACCACGCTGGTATCCTTTGTATATTCACTTGAGCTAATTGAAATTTTTAAATTTGTAATCAATGTCTTTGAAAAAATTCAACCTTATCATCATTACTTTTTTCTTCATCGTTTTGCATTCTTTTATAGGCTGTAAAACCAAAGTGCAGAAAGAGACTGCGCTTGTCGTAAAAAAACCTAATGTGATTTTTATTCTTGCTGATGATCTGGGCATGCATGATTTAAGCTGCACGGGTAGCACATATTATGAGACACCAAACATTGATGGCATTGCCCGCGAGAGTATTGAATTTACACAAGGGTACGCTTCTAGCAGAGTGTGCAGCCCTTCGAGGGCGAGCATCATGACGGGTAAGTTCACGGCCACACATGGTATTACGGATTGGATCGGAGCAGCAGCAGGTGAGGCTTGGCGCGATAAAGAACGAAACGATAAATTACTTCCTGCTGAATACGTTCATCAACTGCCGAAGCAAGACATTACACTTGCTGAGGCCATGAAGGCCAATGGCTATAAAACTTTTTTTGCCGGCAAGTGGCACTTAGGTGATAAAGGTTCTTATCCAGAGGATCATGGTTTTGATATTAATAAAGGGGGATGGGAAGTGGGAAGCCCAAAGGGTGGCTATTTTTCTCCTTGGGTAAATCCAAATTTGGAGAACACTGCCAATGGTGAAAATCTCTCCATGCGACTTGCAAAAGAAACAGCCAACTTCATCGAACAAAATAAGGATCAACCTTTTTTTGCGTTCCTATCTTTTTATGCCGTGCATAGCCCGATACAAACTACCGAAGGGAAGTGGTCTAAGTATAGGGACAAGGCAGAGCAACAAGGTATACAGGAATCGGGTTATAAAATGGAACGCGTGCTTCCCATACGCACAGTTCAAGACAACCCTATTTATGGTGGTCTTGTTGAAACTATGGATGATGCCATCGGAATCGTATTGGACAAATTGAAATCATTGGGACTCGATGAAAATACGATTGTCATCTTCACATCCGACAACGGTGGCGTTGCATCAGGTGATGCTTTCTCTACAACTAACTTACCGCTACGGGGTGGCAAAGGATATCAATGGGAGGGAGGTATCCGTGAGCCTTATTTTGTTAAGGTACCGTGGCTCGACAAGCGAGGCTTGAAAATTAATTATCCGGCTACTGGCGCTGATTTTTATCCAACCATACTTGATCTTGTCGCTATCACTCCATCATCCGAACAAAAAATAGATGGCGTAAGCCTTGCGCCCCTTATGAGAGGCGAGACGCTTGATCCCAGATCATTGTTTTGGCACTATCCGCACTATGGTAATCAAGGAGGAGAACCATCATCCATTATTAGAAAACAAAATTGGAAACTTATTCACTATTGGGAAGATGGAAGGGACGAGCTGTATGATTTAGAAAAGGATCCAGCTGAAAATAATAATGTTGCAGCGCAGTATGTTGAGGTGGCCACGCAAATGCGGAGTGAGTTAGATTCTTTTTTGAATACGGCAAAAGCAAATATCCCAGCACCTGATTCCACCTATGATGAAGCGCTGGCAAAAAAAATGCATCAGGATAAAATAACCAAACTAATGCCGCGGCTTGAAGCGGAGCGTAAGGAAGTTTTATCCAAAACGTTTCAACCCAACAAAGATTGGTGGGGAAGTAAGATAACGAACGATTGATAGAATTCGGATATACTAGTGCACTGGCCGATTGAAACTTGGATAAGGACAATTTGAAAGCACCCTTTCTTTTTTGTAAATGTCATTAGAACATTAAGGCAACATATCCAACTTCATTATTGTGGAACCCTCTTTTGACATCAGGCTGACGCTTTCTTATTTCGCCTACCTGAAGAAGTCATCTCATTTAAATTTCATCCAATGGCAGCGATGACATAAACATTCCTGAAGGCGTTTAACAACCGCTGATATAATTAATTACCTAAGCAGAAATGGCGAAAATTTCATTCCGTATGTGAAAACAACCCATTAAAGAAATGGGACAAAAGAACTGTGGAATTACTTATTGGCAATATTGAAAGTAACAATTCAATGCACAGCCACATCATGTTGAAAACAAAATTGGAAATCAAAAATCTGGATGACATCACGGTATGATGCCATTTTTTGAATACATTAGCTTAAATGGTGGATCACGAAGGATACCTTTCATTTTTTCAACGATTTCGCGATAGCGACAACATGTTAAAATTGAAACCAGGTCAACGAATATTTAATGAAATTAAAACCGATAGTACGCAGACGAAAAGTTCAACTTTATTGCGCCTTACGTCAGGTGTGAATGGAGGAAGCGGCAGAAGGGAATGGACTTTTGTTGACTGGGACAAAAATGGCGTACCAAATCTGTTGCTTGATGCGGAGGATGGCCACTTTTATTATTTTATTAACAATCAAAAATCAAAATCGAAATAAGCAATGAACGTACTTCCTAAAGGATTATGGCCTGTAGTGCTCACACCTTTCACCGATAGAAATGAAGTAGACGTGCCGGCACTAGAACAGTTGACTGAATTCTATATAGCCTCAGGATCAGCAGGCCTTTTCGCCAATTGTCTTTCCAGCGAAATGTTTCAACTGACAGATGAAGAAAGAATAGTAGTCACGAAGACGGTTGTGGACACGGCCAAGGGAAAAGTCCCCGTCATTGCAACAGGGTCTTTTGGAACTGACATGGCGCAATCGGCCAAGTTCATTAAGAAAATTTACGATACGGGTGTGGCCGCGGTGGTTGTGAGCACGAGCCAACCGTGTGATGAAATGGCATCAGACGATACCTTTAAAGATCAGATGGAAACACTCATAGAGAAAACTGACGACATACCATTGGGGCTATACGAATGTCCCGTTCCGTACAAGCGACTGATAACCCCTGCTTTGATGAAATGGCTGGCTCAAACGAACCGATTCTTATTTCATAAAGATACGAGTTGTGATATTGTGGAGATAAAGAAGAAGCTTGAAGCAGCGAAGGGAACCTCACTGGGATTTTATAATGCTCATATCCCTACAGGTATTGATTCTGTAATCGCGGGTGCCAGTGGACTGGCTCCGATTTCAGCAAACCTATATCCTGAATTACTTTCCTATCTATTGAATGCCTTAGAGAAAGAAGGTAAATCAGAGAAGCTTGAAAAGCTCAACCTGTCATTGGATTTGATGGATACAATTATTCACAACAACTATCCTTATACGGCAAAATTATTTTTGATTGAAAGGGGAATAAAAATGAATTCATATTGTAGAACACCGCGAGCGCGAATGACTATTCAAGAACTTAAGAAAGTGGAAACGATCATGAATGTATTCAAAAATCTATCGGCTGAATTGGATATCGATATCGTTCGTTGTTAACTAAACGTAAAAGCAGAGAGCACTCAAAATTATCACATAGCAGGAGACCATGAACAGTTTAGATATTATTGTTTTTTTCGTTTACATTATTGGAATAGCGCTTTTTGGTGGCTCCTTTTTTAAAAAGGATCGATCATCTTCCTCCTATACATTAGGAGACAACAACATCCCGGGTTGGGTTGTCACGATGTCGATCTTCGCTACTTTCGTCAGTAGCATTAGTTACTTGGCTTTGCCCGGCAATGCTTTTCTTTCCAATTGGAATGCTTTTGCTTTTAGCTTGTCGCTACCTATAGCGTCATTGATAGCAGCCAAATTTTTTGTTCCACTTTATCGAAAAATCAATAGTCCATCAGCGTATACCTATATGGAACAACGGTTTGGTCCTTGGGCGCGCATCTATGTTTCCTTATGTTATCTGCTTACACAGTTGATGCGCATCGGGACTATACTCTACCTGCTGGCGTTGACTTTGAATGCCATCACCGGATGGGACATCGCTACCATTATCATATTCACTGGTCTTATTGTTGGAATTTACTCTATGTTGGGTGGCATCTCTGCCGTGTTATGGACCGATGCTATACAAGGGATTATTTTGATCGTAGGTGCAATCGTTTGTGTTTTTTACATTGTTTTGCAAATGCCTGAAGGTCCTTCTCAGATTTTTGATATCGCGAATGCTGATGGAAAATTTAGTCTCGGTAGTTTAAGTTTAAGTTTATCAGAACCCACCTTCTGGGTGGTGTTGGTTTATGGAATTTTTATAAACCTTCAAAATTACGGTGTTGACCAAAACTATGTGCAACGCTACATGGCCTCAAAGTCCGACAAGGAAGCGAAGCGTTCCGCGCTGATAGGCGGGTTGATGTATGTCCCTATTTCTGCACTCTTTCTTTTTATCGGCACCGCGCTCTTTGCGTATTATCATTCAGTATCAGAATTGCCTCTGGAACTTCAAGATGTAAACAAGAGTGATCGGGTATTTCCTTATTTTATAGTGAACGTGCTGCCCGCAGGATTAAGTGGTCTATTAGTCGCCTCTATTTTTGCTGCAGGTATGAGCACAATCTCCACCAGCTTTAACAGTTCCGCTACTGTTTTTTTAACCGATTATTATAATAAATATTTCAAAAAGACAGCCTCGGATAAAGAAGGTATGCGCGTGCTTTATATTTCATCTGCGATTATTAGCATCATCGGCATTGGTATAGGGATCGCCATGATCAATGTAAAAAGTGCTTTAGATGCATGGTGGAAACTGGCTTCTATTTTCAGTGGTGGTATGCTCGGCCTCTTTCTTTTGGGCGTGCTGTCAACAAGTAAAAATGTGGTCGGTGCAATAGCAGGCGTTGTAGCGGGGCTGATCGTTATCGTGTGGTTGAGCCTTTCAGATGTGCTTGCAAGTGATGGTGCTGGCAATCCCTTTCACACCTATCTCACTATAGTCTTTGGAACCATGGCCATTTTTCTCGTAGGCTTTTTGGTTTCCTTTTTTGTAAAATCAGACACTAAAACAACCGAAAATAATGATGCGAAATAAAATCACCATGCTGTTCATCAATGCTGTGCTTGTCTTCGGATTAGCGGCATGTAATTCAGGAACAAAAAATAATGAAACGAATATGGTAACGATAACGGATGAAACGATTCAAAGTGAGTTTAAGCCCAAGCCTGATGAATCCATAAACTTTAAACAAGCAGAAGAACATTTTAAAAAGTATCCAGAGCGGTGGAATACGGCTTTTAAATTTTTGACTGAATCGGATTTAAAAAACTTACCCATCGGTCGCGTTGATTTAAGTGACGATGTGTATGCGATGATAAGTGAATATGAAACAAAGGATCTAGAGGACGCAAATTTTGAATCGCACAGAGAGCGAATCGATCTGCAATATTTAATTTCAGGTGAAGAATTAATTGGGTTAACCAATGACACAACTGTGGAGGTGATAACACCTTATGTTGAGGAGAATGATATCACCTTCTACAATTATGATGGAGGAAAGATGCTAGCCGCTTCGCCTGCTGAATATTTCATTTTTTTTCCTGATGATAAACACAAACCCTGTGTGCGTACTACTGATAAAGGTATGGTGCGAAAGGTTGTGCTTAAAATTCGATATAAACCATAATGTTGTCTACCAGTACAACTAGTCTAAAGTTTTAATGATGGACAAGCTACATGCCATGGGGTTTAAGGTTATGCTGTGGATATGTCCGTTTGTGAGTCCGGACTAAAAAGAGTTTCGTTATTTAGCAAAGGAGGGCATGCTTTTACTTGACCCTCAACAATCACAAGATATTTTATGGCCGACACAAAAAATAAGGAAGCCGTTATTCGCTAGTGGAATGGTGCCAGTGCATGTCTGGATTATAGCACAGATGCGCAGTAAGCTTGATTAAGACCTGTCGAAAAAACAGCAAGAGATACATCTTATGTGTGGATTAATCAGCAAGTTCCCCATCCATTAAAGGTAAATACTTAAAACTTATTTCTGTTTCTGGTTCTGGTTTGATAATTCTATTCTATTTTTACCTTCTATTAGAAATTGTCCATTTGACCATTAAGTGGCAATGCACACTTTTGTAAATTTCATAAACAGATTCACCTATGTATCGTATTTTCATTACGGCTTGTTTGGCTCTTGCGGGTTTTGGGGCAGTGGCTCAGGTGCAGGATTACAAACTGACGCCGCTGCAGTTAAATGACCTGCAAGGTTTTAAAACTCCAGCTAAAAACTGGAAAATTGTTGGGGAAGTATCGGGGAGTTTTTCCGATGAAACACCTAAGACAAAAAAGGGCACAGGGATTTTATACAATGACTTTAAGAAGGATATCCAGTATAAAGAAGGTGCTAATCTTTTTACCAATCTTGAGCATGGTGATATTTTTCTTTCGCTTGATTTCTTAATGCCAAAGGGATCCAATTCAGGTATTTACTTTCAAGGCCGCTATGAAGTACAGTTGTTT
>JBBRKB010000060.1:0-13574 GCA_038218385.1 Cytophagales bacterium
GACCAGGATTTTATTACAGACAAACATATAAAAGGCCAAACGTATGCCGATGTTAATTTGGAGATGACGCTAAGCCCCAGCTTGAATTTGTTTTCCGAAACATTGGTTGCTGACATCAGCGCTGTTATTAAAAATGGTGAGCTGAATAATTTTGAGCCTTTGCAGGAGCTTGATAAATACCTGGATGACCGTGGGCTTAGCCAAGTCAGGTTTTCAGATTTGAAAAACGATATTCACATCGAAAAGAAAACCATTTACATTCCCCAGATGGAAGTGCGCACCAACGTTACCAATTTACGTATCAGCGGTACCCATACGTTTAATCAACAAATTGACTACCGTATTGTAACACCCCTAAGGAGTTATAAAAAAATAAATCTTGGTGACGCTGGCAATGCCGTGGAGAACGATGGCGCAGGACAAAGTAAGCTATACCTGAAAATTGTTGGCACTACGGATAACTACCGTGTGGTGTATGATACAGAAGCCGTGAAGAAAAAAATCATGAACGACCTTAAGCAAGAGGTGAAAGATTTAAAGAATGCTTTCAAAAACAAAGGCAGACAAAAACAAAAAGAACTGGAGCTTGAGAAAGAGGAGTATTTTGAGTGGGATAATTAGCAATGTGAACACCCAATAAATACGATTCTCTCCAGACCGTTTAAAGGCCTTCTGACGCTCTAATATGTCCCAATGACTCTATTCCCAGATTTGCTGAGGAAATTTTCTTTAGCCCAACCAAAGAAGACACGTACTATGTTTATCAGTTTGATACGTGTTTTATAATCTTCACTATCTTTGTGCTGAGTAAAAGCTTAATTAAAGAATTATGAATACCAAGCTCACATTAACTATTGAACAAGAGATAATTAAAAGAGCAAAGGACTATGCTAAGGAAAGGAATCGCAGCTTGTCTGATATCATTGAAAATTATCTTAAAAGTTTAACGAAAGAAGAAAAAAAAAATAAAGTTATTAAGTTAAATCCTGTGGTGAAATCTTTGAAAGGGTCTTTCAAGACAGGCAAAGATTTTAACTATAAAAAGGAACTTAGAAATCGTTTGGATGAAAAGTACTTATAATGGATAATGTTCTTATTGATACAGATGTGATTTTGGATTTCTTTTTTGACCGAGATCCATTCGCTGAATTTGCCGCAGAAATATTGAATCTCTGCGAAGAGAAGAAAATCAATGGATTTACAAGTCCGGTTATTATTTCTAACGTTTATTACTTGCTTAGAAAAGTAGCGAAACATGAAATTATTATTGAAAAACTGAAGCAGATTTTAACCATAATTGATGTTGTTAAAATGGATAAAAATGTTGTTATCAATTCATTAAATTCAAACTTCAAAGATTTTGAAGATGCATTGCAAAATTTTTCTGCTATGGATTGGAATATAGGAATTATATTAACAAGAAACATTCAGGATTATAAAACAAGCAGCTTAGCCATTTTAACTCCAGAAATATATTTGAAGGGGAAATCGTAGTCAGGGATCAAACGAGACACGAAATAAGGTATGGAAGGCGAGCGGAGAGTAGTCCCAATTTATTCGGAGCACAATTCAAAAAGTAATTTACAAATGGCATACGACACAAAACTTGCCGACAGAATAAGAGAATATTTGGTGGCTACAACGAAACTTAAAATTGAAGAAAAGAAAATGTTTCGTGGCTTGGCCTTTATGGTCAACGGAAAAATGTGTGTTAATGTAAGCGATGAGAATTTAATGTGCCGCTTTGATCCGGCTTTGACTGAAGCCATCGCAGATAAAAAAGGCTACATGCCGATGACGATGAAAGGCAAAGTACTTAAAGGGTATTGCTATGTAGAACCCGAAGGTTTTAAAAACAAGAAGGACTTTGAATACTGGGTCAACTTGTGTTTGGCCTTCAACAGCATAGCAAAATCATCAAAGAAATAAAGATCAGGCTTTTGTCCTACCCACTTTGTAACCTTTAGTTGCAAAATAAAGAATGTACAAATAACATGGCACCATGACCATGTATGCAGTTTGTGCGTTCAATCGATCTATATCTTTAAGCCAACCATACAGCAAAGGTAGAATAGCACCACCGGCAATCGCCATCACTAACATGGCGGAAGCTACTTTGGTAAATTTACCAAGACCATTAATGGCTAATGGAAATATAGCAGGCCACATAAGGGAGTTAGCTAAACCAAGTGCGGCAATAAAACCAACAGAAACATAGCCATTTGTAACTACAGCCATGATCGTAAAGACTACCCCTAGAGTGGCGCAAAGGGCTAGTGCTTTTGATTGTGATATATACTTTGGAATTGTGAATATGCCGATGACATAACCGATTAGCATAAAGGCCAAGGTAACTTGTGGAAAGTATCGACCCATGGAAAGCGGTATACCTAAAGATTTACCATAAGTGATAATGGTATCCCCTGCCATTACTTCTACACCCACATAGATAAACAATGCAAGTACCCCGAGAAGAAGATGAGGAAATTGAAAAACAGAAGACTTCGGCGTTCTTTTCTCTATCGTGCTTTCTTCATCATCACTTAAGTCAGGCAAGGATGAGTAGAAAATTGCAATAGCAAAACCGATAAGTACAATGACAATAATAATATACGGTATGATTATCCTGCTTGCCAATTCATCTAAAACGATGCTCTTGGCCGCAGCATCCATGGTCACAAGATTGGCTTCTATAATGTCTACATCACTAAGGGCAATGTATCCAAAAATAAGTCCACCGATAATTCCGGCTACCTTATTGCAAATGCCCATGATGCTTATTCGTGTGGCCGCACTTTCAATGGGTCCTATATGCGACACATAAGGATTTGAGGCTGTTTGGAGAAGTGCCATTCCAGTTCCTATAGTAAAGAGTCCAACTAAAAATAAATTAAAATTTCGCGAAAGCGCCGCAGGAATAAAAATGGCCGCACCCATGGCCATTACCAGTAAAGCCATTGCCATTCCTTTTTTATAACCTGTTTTTCGAAGGACGTAAGAGGAGGGCAAAGCCATTACGGTATAGGCAATGAAAAAAGCGGTGGCTACCAAAAATGATTGTGTGTCAGATTCTAATTCACAAACGATCTTAAGATAGGGAATTAAGGTTCCGTTTAACCAAGTTAGAAATCCAAAAATAAAAAACAACGCTCCAATGATGACCATGGCAACGATGTACTCCTTCTTCTGCTCACTCATGATGTGCTTAATAGGTTAGGTTTACGTTTTTTAAAAGTTTATCGCGGAATTTGTGTGCTTTTGCCACACATTTCAATGAAAACTCTATTTTTGAATCCGAAATCAATTTACCATTTGATCCAGGAGGAAAAAAACAAAAACGATATGGACACACCAAATAGCACACAAAAAAATCTGACATTATTAGTATTGGCTGCAGGAATAGGCAGCCGCTACGGAGGCATTAAGCAAATCGATGGCTTCGGTCCGAATGGCGAAACCATCATGGATTATTCTCTATTCGATTCAATCCGCGCGGGCTTCACCAAAGTAGTCTTTATTGTGCGTGATGAAATACTGGAGACCGTTAAAGAGATGTTCTTGCCCAAACTTCAAGGGAAAGTAGAGGTTGAGTTTGTTGTGCAGTCGCTCGATAAACTTATTCCGGATGAATATAAGAATGACGAACGCAAGAAGCCATGGGGCACGGGACACGCCATGTTATGTGCTGCCAATGTGATCAATGAACCCTTTGCTGTGATCAACGCCGATGATTTTTATGGCCATGAAGCATTTCAGGCAGTGGCTGATTTTTTCAAAGCCGATAAAGAAGGAGCGCATTCATTGGTGGGATACACCTTGAAAAATGTTTTGTCTGATCACGGAAGTGTTTCGCGAGGATGTGGTGAGCGCGATGACAATGGATATTTGAAATCCGTTGTTGAACGAACTACCATCGTGAAAGAAGGAGGGAAAATTATTTCGAAAGAAAAAGATGGTGACCTTGAGTTAGACCCGGAGACACCAACGTCTATGAACTTCTGGGGATTCTATCCTACTATTTTTCCTTTGGCGAGTGGTATGTTTCAGGATTTTCTCAAGAATAGCAGCACCAATATCAAGGCAGAGTTTTTTATCCCTTTGTTTGTTAACCAAATGATAGAGGAAGGAAAGGGCAAAGTAAAAATCACTTCGGGTGGTAGCACATGGTTTGGTGTTACCTACCAGGAAGATAAAGAAACCGTTACCAATAAAATCAAAAACCTGATTTCAAAAGGAGAGTATCCTGAGAAATTGTGGAAATAAGTTTATACAAATCCACAGGTCATAAAAGGAATCAACATCCCCGAAAAAGTTTGGCGTGCTTATACCCTTAGGCAAGATGATTTGCATGTTGAGCGAATAGGATCGGGTCACATTCATCACACGTTTCGATTGAAAGGTGTGATGAATTTTATTTTGCAGCGCATCAACATTCATGTTTTTAAAAAACCAGAAGTCATAGCGGCCAACATTCGGTTGGCTGCTGACTATCTCGATCAACAACATCCCGACTATTTGTTTCCTACTGTAATAAAAACTTCAGAAGGTGCTGAGATGGTGTTTGACGAAGAAGGCTATCCATGGCGGTTATTTCCTTTCATCGCCAACACCTATACCCTTGATGAAGTTAACAATCCAGAAGAAGCTTTTAGTGCAGCAAGGGAATTTGGATTGCTTACAAGAAACTTAGTGGGTATAGAGGTTGATTCATTGAAAGCAACCATTGATCGATTTCATGATCTTACCTTACGGTGGAATCAATTTGAATCTGCTTTGCAAAATGCAGTTGAAGAAAGAATCCAAATAGCAACTGAGCAAATTGAGGCTGCGCAGCATTATACCTGGCTTGTTAAAAAATACGAAACCTTAATTCGTTCTGATGAATTGGTTTTGCGCGTCACTCACAACGACACCAAGATTAATAATATCCTATTTGATTCCGTTTCCGGAAAAGCACTTTGTGCCATTGACCTAGACACCCTTATGCCGGGATATTTTATTTATGATCTGGGCGACATGATTCGCACGTTTGTGAGCCCTGTTAATGAAGAAGAAAAGGATACGTCAAAAGTAATTTTCCGCGACAACATTTATAACGCATTGGTAAGTGGCTACATGGAAAGTATGGGTGATGTTTTGAGCGAAACAGAAAAATCGTGCCCTCCCTTTTCCGGCATGATGATGACCTACATTATGGCGCTACGAATGTTGGCAGATTTTTTAAATGGAGATGTATATTATCATACCACCTATCCGCGTCAAAATCTTGTGCGGGCTACCAACCAATTGGCCTTGCTGAAAATTCTTGATCAGCATTTTAATATCGAACACTAAAGGCGAAATCACTAATGTCAAGTCAGCGACAACAAGTTTGGCTTTATTATTGAATATTTGAAAATGCCATTTAATAAAACTGACAAACCCAATCCATTAACTTTTATAGCATGAGAAAACTATTTTTAATACTAGCGGCTTTGACGATCCAAAACGGTATCCATGCTCAAAACGTAAATACGTTTTTCAATCAGTCGGATGCATTCTTCAAGAAATATGTTTCCAATGGATCGGTTTCATATACATCAGTAAAAAAGAACATTGGTGAAATAGAAGTATTGTATAAGCAAGTGGGTGCTATGAATGTTTCGAAAGAGAATGATGCAACGAAGAAAGCTTTTTACATCAATGCGTATAATGTTATTGTCATCTATTATGTAGCAAAACATTATCCGCTTAAATCACCTTTGGATAATTCTGGTTTCTTTGATAAGGTGAAGCATAAGGTATCAGGTGAAGACCTGACCTTGAATGCTCTTGAAATTAAAAAACTTTTATTAACCTATAAGGATGCACGTGTGCATTTTGCGTTAGCGTGTGCTGCCCGCAGTTGTCCTCCCTTGGCGAGTTTTGCCTACATGCCGGATCAACTAGACAAACAATTAACAGAGCGCACAACACAAGCAGTGAATGACTCCGACTGGTTGAAAGTTCAGCCGGGCAAAAAAAGTGTGGAGTTGTCAAAGATCTTCGATTGGTATAAAAAAGATTTTACCACCGATGGCAAGTCCGTTATCGATTGGATCAATCCCTATCGCAAGGAGAAAATTCCAGCTTCTTATTCAGTTGGTTATTATGAATACAATTGGAAATTGAATGACATGGTTGGAAAATAATTTTCAGTCTTTGTACAGATCTTCGTAATACTCCTTCGCCATTCTGTCCGAATCAAAATCAGTAGCAACATCATTGATGGCTTGTTGAATAATCTTCCACCATTTTTTTGGTTGGGCGTAATAGGTAGGTAATACTTCTTTTTCCAACGTCTTGAGTAAATTCTGCGCTTCTATCAAATCTTTTTCCTCTTCATGAAGAGAGGATTTGGCGTGATCAATTTCAAAGCAGTTTACACCATTCCTGGCAAATTCAGGAACCCAGCCATCGGGAATGGAAATATTCATCGAGGCATTCATTGCGGCAGACATACCGGATGTGCCACTCGCTTCACGGAAAAGTTTAGGCGTGTTGAGCCACCCGTCCGATCCTTTTTTCAATTGTGCTGACAGTTCTAGTTCATACCCGGTAAGCACGGCACAGTTGGCCAACGGTTTTGTTTTCCAATAAATGTCATTGAAGATATGGACGGCATGATAATCTTCAGGATAAGGCTTGCCTGCCCATATAATTTGTATGGGATATTTTTTGTTTTGAACCAGTTTCAAAAACCTATCGAAGTCGCGCATGATAAGGTCTGCTCTTTTATACGCTGCAAACCTTCTGCTCCAGACTAGGGTAAAAACATTCTCGTCAAAGATTTTTCCGGTTTGATTGGCAACAACCTTAAAGAGTTCGCGCTTGAGTTCCTTCTTACGTGCAATCAAATTTTTAGTGTTCCCTGATTTAGAGGCCTGCTCAATAGCAGCATCCATCCAGTATGATTTCTTTTGTGTGTTTGTAATGGCGATAATGTCGCAGATGCCTTGATAGCCAGACCACATTTTATCTGTCACGGTTAAATGCAATTTGGAAACAGCATTTGCCCGCTTCGACATGCGAAGCGCAGTTAATGTATAATTTACCCGATCATGATCAATGTAGGGTAGGATCATGTGATCGGTAGCACCTTGAAAAAAATTCATTTCATTCAACGCCTTTAGTGAATGCTCTTCATTCCCCGCTTTCTCCGGAGTGTGTGTGGTGAAGACAACACGTTTTTTTACCTCCTCAATTTTTTTGTATTTGTTTAATAAATAAAAACACAAAGGCAATGCATGTCCTTCGTTCATGTGATAGACTTCTGTTTTTCTGCCCAACACTTCCAATAACTTTGCTCCACCTGTACCTAATAAAATAGATTGGGCTATGCGTGTTGATTCATTGGGATCATAAAGACGATGGCAGATAGTCTGCGCCAAAAAATCGTTTTCCGGAATGTCAGTAGATAATAAAAAGATAGGTGCAGTTTTAAATACCTCCGGTTTTAGCAAATAGGCTTTCACCTGAACCATTGAACCATTAATGGCAATGGGAAATACAATGCCGGTGTCGGTAAGAAAAGAATAATCTTTGTGATGAAAACTCACACGCATGGTTCCATCCTGATTTCTTTCCTGGTCGTAATATCCTTCTTTCCATAAGATGCCGATGCCAACCATATTTTGTTTTAGCGAATATGCGCTGCGCATGTGAGATCCTGCCAAGTAGCCCAGTCCTCCCGAATATATTTTCAGTGCTTGATCAATGGCAAACTCCATAGAGAAATAGGCTACAGGCTTTTTGTATTTTTTAAGGAAGGTATAGGTAAAAATGTCTTTTGCCTTGATCATAATTATGGCCTCTAATAATGTAATGTCGTGAAATAAAGATGGCAAGCTAACTAAAGTGTCCTTACAATGACTGTCCATTTTAGCCGCTAATGGTACGTGCAACAGGAATGTAAAAAGTAAATTAATCTACAACGTTTGTTTGATGCAGTTTAGAGATGGCTTCCACCAATTCATATAATGAATCAAATGTTTCTTGATTGATAGGGGATGTTAAATCCCACGTAATCCTTCCGTTTTTTTCAGCTATAGAAACACGGATTTCAGTTTTTACTTTCGTGATGGTATATCCATTTCGCTCAAGTGCATTTTTTGTCCAGAGCAGCGCGTGGCCATCACCGGTAAGCTGAATAGCGGTTTCGCGAAAAGGTTCGTGTTGAATTTTACCAGTCTTGAGATCGAATCCTTTAAACTGAAAGATCTCATCGAAGGAGTCGTTCAAAATTAAATCCACCGGAATTCCGGGAAGGAGGTTTTTATTTTTTCCAGTTAGCCAGATGGTATCGGCAGTTTGGATGGCAAGGTCAAGTTCGTGTGTGGCTATGACGATTGCCTTATTGGTTTTTCGTGCAAGGCTGCGCAGCAGGTTCATGATTTCAACACGATTATTCAAATCAAGATGGGCGGTGGGCTCGTCCAGCAAAATTATCGGTGTGTCTTGGGCGAGGGCTTTTGCTATCATCACCATTTGCAATTGCCCATCACTCAACTCATAAAGTTTCCGGTCCGATAAATAGTCAATACGAAGTTGCCGTATGGACTCCTGAATAATTTCTTCATCACGCGCAGAAAGCTTGAGACTCCAATCCATGTAGGGATAGCGACCAAAGGTGACAAGGTCTTTCACGGTCATGGCAGCAGACTTCACCTTGTCGGTAAGCACTACTGAAATTGCGTGAGCGTCCATGCTTTCATCTGAGTTCCCATACTTAATGTTTCCGCCTAAAGATTTTTGAAGACCCGCCAGCACACGAAGCAGGGTAGACTTTCCAATACCATTAGGCCCCATGAAGCAAATTAATTCGGAAGCCCTTAGTTCAAGGTTAAGGTTCTCAAAAAGCGGCAATGATTTTTTGCCATAGCCAACGGTAAGGTGGTGGGTGGAGAGAATAATATCATTTTTGACTGTGTGCGTCATACACGGATCATTTTACTTCTCAACACAACCCAGATGACAACGGGCGCACCGAACAGAGCTGTGACAGCATTTAAGGGAAGCACTTTTGAATCTCCTGGAAGTTGTGAGAGTATGTCACATAGTAATAAGAGAATGGCGCCCATCATCAGGGCGTTGGGCACTAAGACTTTATGATTGGATGTGTCGATCCAGAGTTTTGTCAGGTGAGGTACGGCCAGGCCCACAAAAGCAATGGGTCCACAAAAGGCAGTAACGGCTCCCGTGAGCAGGCAGGTGGAAAGAATGATAAGCAATCGGGTTTTTCGAAGGTTAACTCCTAGTCCTTTAGCATAGTTGTCACCAAGCAACCAGGCATTAAGGTTTTTGGATGAAAAAATAACCATCGCTGTTCCGAGCATAACAATCCAAAAGAGAACGGTGATCTCCGACCAATTCAGGCTACCCACATTACCAAACGTCCAAATGAGAAAGGTCTGAAGCGCCTCGGCCTTGCTCGAATATTGAAGCACACTTACTATAGAGGAGGTTCCTGCTCCCACCATTAGTCCTATTATTAATAGAGAAGCTGAATCCTGAAGGCGGTGGGCAAAGACTAACATTAACATAAACACAGTCACACAACCCAACGTCGCAGCAAGCACAATCGTCCATGGGCCTGATAAGTAAGGATAGAGGTATTGATTGCCTAATAATAAAAGAGAAACCGCCAGGCTGGCGCCGGAGCTAAGCCCTAAAACATCTGGCCCCGCCAAGGGATTTCTGAAGAGTGTTTGCATTTGAAGACCACTCATAGAAAGGGCGCCACCCGCCAGAACACATGTGACCGCTTTTGTGATCCTGAAATTCCAGAGGATGTCAATCCATATCGGGTCACTGGTTTTCGGAAAAAAAACGCCTGAAAAAATATCCCGCAGCGGAATTTTTACCGGCCCAATGGCAATATCAAAAAGAAAAGTGCCCAAAAGTAGAAGGGGAAGCAGGAGCCAACGGGCATGGATTTTCTTAAAAAAGGCCATTAGGATGAAATTAATAATGAATTTCAGTTTTCAATGTTACGCATTAACGGTCAAACCCCTTGCTGACTGCTCAATATCACAAATATTTTATAACCCGAGTTTGGTAACTAAAGTCCGTTTCCTATCTTTGCAGTCCTTTTTGCGCGAAGCACGTGCAGAATCCTGAAAAACAAGCATAAAAAAGTAAAGGCGATGCCTGGAATTATAGGAAAGAAAATAGGAATGACGAGTGTGTTTGGCCCGGATGGCGAGAGTATCGCATGTACGGTGATCCAGGCAGGTCCCTGTGTTGTATCGCAGGTTAAGAATTCCGAATCAGATGGCTACAGAGCCATTCAATTATCCTACGGGGATAAAAAAGAGAAGCATTCAAACAAAGCTGAGATTGGCCATTTCAAAAAAGCCAACACTGCACCGAAGCGCGCAGTTGTTGAGTTTAGAGATTTCCGTACAGAGTATGATGGAAAAGTTGATTTGGGAAATCAGATCCTTGTTCAAGATGTATTTGTAGAAGGCGACTGGCTGGATGCAATTGGTACATCAAAGGGTAAGGGTTTCCAAGGTGTTGTGAAGCGCCACAATTTTAGTGGTGTGGGTGGCCAGACGCATGGTCAGCACAACAGGCTTCGAGCACCTGGTTCCATGGGTAATGCTTCATTTGCATCCCGCGTACCAAAGGGCAAGCGTCTCGCTGGCCGCATGGGTAACGATCGCGTTAAAGTGACAAACCTAAAGGTGGTTAAAATCCTTCCTGAGCAAAATGTAATTGTTGTCAGTGGTTCCGTTCCAGGAGCTAAGAATTCAACTGTAATCCTTGTGAAGTAATGGAAGTAGCGGTAAAAAATTATAGTGGTAAAGATATCGGAAGAAACGTTAGTCTTTCAGATGTAGTGTTTGGAATTGAGCCAAACGACCACGCTATCTATTTGGATGTGAAAAGCTATCTGGCCAATCAACGTCAGGGAACAGCCAAAGCAAAGCAACGTAACGAGATCAGTGGATCTTCTAAAAAAATAAAGAAACAAAAAGGAACTGGTGGCGCACGTGCGGGTAACATTAAGAATCCTCAGTTCAAAGGTGGTGGGCGTGTATTTGGTCCTGTACCAAGAGACTACTCCTTTAAGTTGAATAAAAAAGTAAAGGATCTGGCGCGTAAGTCAGCGTTATCGTACAAGGCAAAAGACAACGCCATTGCTATTCTTGAAGACTTCAATTTTGATGCACCCAAGACCAAGCAATACCTATCAATGTTGGCCTCTCTTGCGCTCTCTGATAAGAAGACGTTGTTCGTTCTTCCTGAAGTCAACAAGAATATTGTATTGGCCGGAAGAAACATCCGAAAAGCAAAAGTAACAACAGCCGATCAGGTGAATACTTATGATCTTATGAATGCTGACAATGTGATCTTTGTGGAGAGTTCAATAAATAAAATTGTGGACCTATTAAATAAGGCATCATGAGCGTATTAAAGAAGCCATTGGTTACAGAGAAGGTTTCCGCCTTGAATGAAAAAGGAAAGTACGGTTTTATAGTAGATCTGGACGCCAATAAGGTGGAGATCAAAAAAGCTGTTGAGAAACAATATGGTGTGAACGTAGAGAAAGTGAACACTTTAAAAGTAATGGGAAAATTAAAGATGCGCTACTCGAAGGCAGGTATGCTGAGTGGCCGCAAACCTAATTATAAGAAGGCTATTGTAACATTAGCTGAAGGAGAAGTAATTGATTTTTATAGCAACGTATAATTATAGATCATGGCGTTGAAGAAATTAAGACCGATAACACCGGGCACCAGACATAGAATGGCACCATCATTTGATGCTATCACTACATCCAAGCCTGAGAAGTCGCTTGTAACAACGGTAAAGAAATCCGGTGGGAGAAACAATGTGGGACGCATGACCATGCGCTACATTGGTGGTGGACACAAACAAAAGCTTAGAGAAATTGATTTCAAGCGAAATAAAGTTGGTGTTCCTGCTACGGTAAAAAGTATTGAATACGATCCTACACGTTCAGCACGCATTGCCTTGCTTTACTATGCAGATGGATTCAAATCATACATTCTTGCTGCTGAGGGTATCAAAGTTGGACAACAACTTACTTCAGGTGCCGACATTGCACCAGAAGTAGGAAATGCCCTTCCGTTATCAAAGATTCCCGTTGGTACTATTGTACACAATGTGGAAATGAAACCAGGTAAAGGAGGAGCAATAGCACGTAGCGCCGGATCATTTGTTCAGTTGTTGGCTCGTGAAAACGGCTTGGCAACATTGAAGATGCCTTCTGGTGAAATGCGCAATGTTTTGGATACCTGTATGGCAACAGTGGGAGCTGTTTCCAATGCTGATCACATGAACGAAAGTTCAGGTAAAGCAGGTCGTAACCGTTGGAGAGGTATTCGTCCTCGCGTTCGTGGTGTAGCCATGAACCCAGTAGATCACCCGATGGGTGGTGGTGAAGGCCGCGCTTCTGGTGGACACCCCAGGTCACGTAATGGTCTTTATACAAAAGGTAAAAAGACTCGTCATCCAAAGAAATATTCAGATCGCCTAATCATAGCTAAGAGGAAAAAATAATGGGACGCTCGATTAAAAAAGGACCATACTGCGACTTCCGCTTGTTGAATAAAGTGGACGTTATGGAAAAGTCAGGTAAGAAATCAGTTATCAAGACGTGGTCCAGAAGGTCAACGATTGTGCCTGATATGATCGGCCACACTTTCGCAGTGCATAATGGAAATAAGTTCATACCTGTATATGTAACGGAGAACATGGTGGGTCACAAAGTTGGTGAATTTGCACCAACCCGTGTTTTCAGAGGTCATTCAGGAAATAAAAGCAGATAACGCTAGACAGGCATGGAAGAAGTAGCGAAAAAAACAAAGCGTTCCGTACTCAAGCGTGAGAAGCGTGATGCTAAGAAAGAGGAAACCAGAACGGGTGCCGTAATGGCCAAGTTGAAAAACGTTCCGACATCACCTCGCAAGATGAGATTGGTTGCGGATCTTATTCGCGGTCAACGTGTGAGTCGTGCATTGAGCATCCTTAAGTATGAGCCAAAAATTGGAGCATCCAAACTTGAGAAGCTTTTGCTTTCCGCAATTTCGAATTGGGAAGCTAAAAATGCAGATACAAAACTCGAAGAAGCAGATCTTTTTGTGAAAGAGATTTTTGTGGATGGAGGCCGTATGCTGAAGCGTCTTAGACCAGCTCCTCAAGGAAGAGCGCACCGTGTGCGTAAGCGTTCAAACCATGTAACCCTGGTGTTGGATAGTATTAGCAAGGTGGCTCCTGTAGTATCAACAGAATCAGAAGAAAAAGAAACTAAATAATGGGACAAAAAGTAAATCCGGTTGGTTTTCGTTTAGGTATCGTACGCGGTTGGGATTCCAACTGGTATGGTGGAAAAACCTTCTCTGATAAATTGGTTGAAGACCACAAGATCAGAAAATATATTGATGCCCGTATCCCGAAAGGGGGTATTGCCAAAGTGGTTATTGAAAGAACACTGAAGCGCATTACGTTAACTATTCACACGGCTCGTCCTGGTGTTGTTATAGGAAAGGGCGGTACTGAGGTTGATAAAATCAAAGAAGAATTAA
>JBBRKB010000061.1:0-13527 GCA_038218385.1 Cytophagales bacterium
CCCTTGCTAAAAAACATGACATTCCGCTCATCGTTGATAATACATTTGGTGCGGGTGGTTATCTGTTTCGTCCGTTGGAACATGGTGCATCAGTAGTTGTTGCGTCAACTACCAAATGGATAGGTGGCCATGGCACATCCATTGGCGGCATCATCGTTGATGGTGGAAATTACAACTGGGGCAATGGAAAATTCCCGCAGTTCACTGAACCATCAGAAGGGTATCACGGATTAAAATTCTGGGATGTGTTTGGTGAAGGAAATCCACTCGGCTTGCCCAACATTGCATTCATCATTCGCGCACGCGTAGAAGGCCTTCGCGACTTTGGCCCTTCCGCCAGTCCTTTCAATTCATTTTTGACCATACAGGGATTGGAAACACTTTCACTACGGGTACAACGCTCGGTTGATAATGCGCTGGAACTGGCCAAGTGGCTTGAGAAGCATCCGCTTGTTGAAAAAGTAAACTACCCCGGACTTGAAAGTAACGCCTATCATAAGCTTGCCAAAAAATATTTGAAGAATGGATTTGGTGGTGTGTTGTCGTTCGTATTAAAAGGAACGAAAGAACAAACTTCAAAATTTGTTGACAGCCTTCAACTGGTGAGTCACTTGGCCAATGTGGGTGATGCCAAAACGTTGATCATTCAACCAGCTGCCACTACACATCAGCAATTAAGTGATGAAGAACAACTGACTGCTGGTGTTGCACCGACCCAACTACGCATATCAGCAGGCATCGAACACATTGACGACATCAAGGCTGACCTTGAACAAGCATTTGAAAAAATAAAATAACCCAATTTACAAGCGCATCTTGTTGGCGAGAAGCGAACGTGATTTTTTATGGAGAAGAACGATCAAACATTTCATTACGATCAACCTTTTGAACTGGAGGCCGGCGGCACGTTGCCTGGCTTCCAGCTTCGTTACACCACCGTTGGCAAATTGAATGCACATCGCAATAATATCGTGTGGGTATGTCATGCCCTTACCGGCAACTCAGATTTCACTTCATGGTGGGGTGAGTTGTTCAAGGAAGAAAGTGCCTTTGATCCCAATGAGTATTTTATTATTTGTGCCAATATTCTGGGCGGATGTTATGGATCAACCGGGCCACTCTCTATTGATCCACAAACAGACAAAGCCTATTATCATACATTTCCAACAGTGACCAATCGTGATGTGGTGCGAGCATTCGACCTGCTGCGCCAATCACTTGATTTTACTGAAGTACATTCGTTGATAGGCGGATCATTAGGTGGCCAGCAAGTATTGGAATGGGCGATTCTTCAGCCCACCATTTTTCAAAACATTATACCTATTGCGTGTAATGCATGGCATTCTCCATGGGGCATTGCATTTAATGAAGCACAACGATTGGCCATTGAGGCAGATCCGACTTGGAAAGAAAGTGAGCCCCGTGCGGGTGCAGCAGGACT
Organism: Cytophagales bacterium; assembly: GCA_038218385.1. Taxonomy (GTDB): domain Bacteria; phylum Bacteroidota; class Bacteroidia; order Cytophagales; family Cyclobacteriaceae; genus JBBRKB01. Next base: position 1,442 of record JBBRKB010000061.1, read on the forward strand.
TAAGGCCGCGCGCGCCATGGGAATGATTTCGTATCGCCATTACGATACGTTTCATAAAACACAATCCGAAAAAACATCTGACAAGATTGAAGGCTATCGCGCTTCATCTTATCAACAATATCAAGGTCAAAAATTAGCAGGCCGCTTCAACGCTTTTACCTACTGGACACTTTCCAAAGTAATGGACAGCCATAATGTAGCACGAGGTAGAGAGAGCGCTGAAAAAATTTTGGCGCAAATAAAAACCCGCACATTGGTGATTGGGATTGATAGTGATATTCTCTTTCCCCTAAGTGAACAAGAATTTATTGCCCAGCATATTCCGAATGCCAAACTCGAAGTAATGCCATCGCTCTATGGGCATGACGGGTTCTTAGTAGAGTTCGAGCAGATGAACCACATTCTAAAACAATTCATTAAAGAAAATATTAACATCGTATCATGAGAAAGAATTTAACACTTGGGGTTTTTGGATTTGGTTGTGTCGGGCAAGGTCTTTACCATGTGCTGGAAGAATCCCAAGGAATAAAAGCAGAGATAAAAAAGATTTGCGTCAAGAATCCAAATAAGAAAAGATCTTTACCCTCAGAACTTTTTACGTTCGACAAAAATGATATACTTCTTGATCCCGACATCAATGTAGTGGTTGAATTGATCGATGATGCAGACGCTGCCTATGAAATTGTAAAGACCGCATTACAAAACGGGAAACATGTAGTGACGGCAAATAAAAAAATGCTAGCCGAACATCTGGAAGAAATATATGATCTTCAGCAAAAACATGGGCGCTCTGTTTTATACGAAGGCTCCGTGTGTGGAAGTATTCCAATTCTTCGCAACCTGGAAGAATATTACGACAATGATTTGATCAAAAGTATTGAAGGAATTTTCAATGGCTCTACCAATTACATTTTAACAAAAGTATTTGATGAGAATAAAAGTTACGATGATGCCCTGAAGCAGGCGCAAGATCTTGGCTTTGCAGAATCTGATCCGCGTCTTGATGTGCAAGGGTTTGATGCCAAGTATAAGCTTGTGATTGCTATTGCGCACACCTACGGGATTTTCGTAAAACCTGAAGACGTGATCAACATTGGCATCGATCGTATATCAGAACTTGATCTGAAATTTGCCCGCGACAATAATTACCATATTAAACTTATTGCCCGCGCTTTCAAGACCAACAATAAAATTTATGGCTTTGTCATTCCACAGTTTATTGATAATACCAATGCTTTCGCCAGCATACGCAATGAATACAATGCCGTATCAGTAGAAGGTGCCTTCGCGGAAAAACAATTATTTGTTGGAAAGGGAGCAGGAAGTTATCCAACAGGTTCAGCCGTTCTGTCAGACATATCTGCTCTTACGTATGATTACATGTATGAATACAAACGCCACCATCGCGAACATGACATTACCTTTTCTAACGACCTTGCAGTGGAAGCGTATGTGAGTTTTAGCAAAGGCGCGAGTATTTCCATTAATGATTTTGTTGAATTCAAATCGGGCTATGCATCGAATGGCCGGGAATACATGGTCGGCAAAGTAAGCCTTGAAAAACTTCGTGAGTGGTATGGTGTTGAGGGCATAGGTATTGTACTTGCTCCTGGTGATGCCGCCATTGGCAAATTAAGTGAAGGCCAGAAAACCGATTACTCCGTTGTTTGACGCGTAAGAATGATTTGGTAAACTCTTCTTTTCAGTAAGATGTAAGACATATTGAATTATTAATAATGTCTTTCTTGTTTATCAAAAACAATACAGCAATCTTGATTCGGATAATTCAAGCGCATGATACTCTCCTTTGGTATTGATAAAAACATTCTATCGGAATACCTGATCAGACAAAACCTTATTTCCCCTGACGATAAAGTTTTGGAAGTAAAAAAGCCGGGTGAAGGCAATATGAATTTCGTAGCACGCATTGTGACACGCGAAAAGAAAATCATTTTAAAACAAGCAAATCCCTTTGTCCAAAAGTATCCGCATATAGCCGCGCCAGTAGAACGTGTGATTGTAGAGAGTCAATTCTATCAAACTATCCAACAACTTTCAAACGCTAACGAATACGTTCCAGAACCATTGGGTCTCGATCCTTTTAACCACATTATTGCCATTGAAGATTTGGGCGAAGGGAATGACTTTACTTTTCTATATCAAAAAGGAAAATCACTAACGGAAAAGCAACTGAACCATCTCTTAAGTTTTCTGGATTTGTTGCATAACAAAATAAAGCCGCACATGCTTGTCGCTTACCCTGACAACTTAAAGCTTCGGAGACTAAACCACGAGCATCTTTTCAGTTATCCCTTTCTTGCTGAAAATGGCTTTGATTTAGATACCGTTACATCTGGTCTTCAGGAAATAAGCATGCATTATAAAACAGATACTGAGCTAAAAAGTAAATTAGAAATTTTAGGTCAACTATATTTATCAGAAGGAGATACATTACTTCATGGCGACTACTACCCTGGAAGTTGGTTGCATACTACCGATGGAATTAAAGTGATCGATCCGGAGTTTAGCCATGTTGGGCATAAAGAATTTGATTTGGGCATTTTCATTGCTCATTTAAAAATGAGTCAGGCGAATGAAAAACAAATTGAAACTATACCTTCACATAACAGCAACAAAAAACTCAATTGGAATCTCGTCTATCAGTTTGTGGGCGTAGAGATGCTAAGAAGATTAATAGGCCTTGCGCAACTTCCACTTGATTTAACACTTTCAGAAAAGGAAGTTATGCTAAAAGAAGCCATGCTCTTCGTAAAAAATAAGTAAGTGTCACTCATCACGCTCTCACACAAACTCACCCCGCTAGTAGATCGGAGTTCGTTGTAAACTTTGGACACGACAACGATACAGTTGGTGCTGTTACAGGTTCTATATTGGGGAGCCAGTCAGTTACCTCAACACTCATCAAGCAAACACTGGAAATAAATAAAAACACTGTAGGTATTGACCTGGAAGAATTGGCGAGTAAAATTGTTGAACATAGGGGGAAGGGAGCTGCGAGCTACTAGCTTCTAGCTGCGAGTTGGGTGGGGCACTGTGTCATTCCGTTTACATTGTGGAAAACATTAATTTTTAGTAATCAACAAATTGATTAAGTATTGCCGTTAAATGCTATCTTGTGGGGATGTCTTGTTCTGCTTTTAGTAAAAAAAGGCCTTTGCTGCGTCTGATTTTATTTCTGACGTTGATCCTATTCTCATCCTGTAAAAAAGAAAAATCAATTCGCGTTAAGACAGAAACAATAAAAATTGATTCCCTAGATCAAATCGTACTCTTGTCTGACTCCTTGGTGAAACCCCTTCTTTACACGCACATAAAAGGGTTAAAATACCTGCCCGTTCGAAAGGCTAAAAAGAAATTTATCTCAGCCATCTTACCTTCTGTTTTAGTTGCCAAACATGAAGTGGAAGAACAAAAAAGAAAACTGTCTCTGCTTAAGGAAAAGAAAAAATGGAAACCACGCGACAGTATTTTTTATAAAGACATGCTCGTGCGCTATAAAACAAAACACATTGATGAAATCTTAGCACGCATGGGCACCATTCCCAACAGCATTGTGCTGGCACAGGCAGCAGTGGAAAGTGGTTGGGGTCAATCACGATTTTTTTTGGAGGGCAATAATTTGTTCGGCATCTGGTCTTTCAATCACTACGAACCCAGAATTGAAGCCGCGTTGACACGCAACAAAAAAAGAATATATCTACGTGCTTATGCAGATCCATCACAAGCCATTGAACATTACTTTCAGATACTCTCAAGCGCGAGACCCTACAAAAGCTTGCGGAAGGTATGGCATGAAACCAATGATCCCTACAAGCTTCTTCCGCACTTGCAAAATTTTTCTGAAAGAAGGGATGCTTATACAAACCAACTTAAAAAATTGATAGACGTAAACCATCTTACGAAATACGATCATTACAAAATCGACCCGAAGTATATCGTTGAAGAAGAAGTAGAATAAAATTTAATGATCCTAAAGATCATTAACGCATAGGAATTCAATGTGCTCATTAAAAAAATTACTAATACATGAAATTTCTGGTAGCAACTAAACACTCCCGAACGAAGATAAATATTTTATCAGGATACCATCGCACTCCCACACCACTCGCAACTCGCAACTCGCAGCTCGTAGCTAGCGGCTATCGGCTAGCAGCTTAAAAACATACACATGAAACTACATTGGATTCCATTCGTTTTTCTTATCCTATCCTGCCAGGCGAAAACTCAGGAGGCACCAACAGAGACGATATTGAAAGACAATGGAAAAGAAGTAGTCTGTTTTGTCTACCACAGGTTTGGTGATGGTCGCTATCAATCTACCAACATATCGCTTAAAGACTTTGAAGCACATCTTCATTATTTGAAAACGAATAATTTTCAAGTATTAACATTATCGGAAGCAATCGCGTATTTAAAATCAGATGAGGAAATAAAAAAAACTGCTGTTATTACTGTTGACGATGGCTATAAAAGTTTCGGAAAAAATGGACTTCCGCTACTCAGAAAATATAGTATGCCCGCGACCTTATTCATTAATACAAAAACTGTTGGTGGGGGTGATTACATGGACTGGAAGGAATTACAAACTGCCGTAGATGACAATATTGAGATTGGCAACCACACCCATTCGCATGCTTATTTCTTAAATGAAAATAAATCATCACGGTTAAAAACATTTAAGAATGAAATTGAAATGAGCCAATCTATTATACAGGACCATTTAAAACTGACGCCAAAAGTCTTTTCTTACCCGTATGGTGAATTTGATTCCGAAATGAAAATGCTTGTAAAAGAAATGGGGTTCATCGCGGCAACAGCACAAAATTCCGGTGTCATTTACGAAGGCACTGATTTCTTTCAATGTCCTCGGTTCCCTATGTCAGAGTCATACGCATTGCTTGATAAGTTTAAGGAAAAGGCAAACACCAGAGCGTTAAAGATCATCAGTAAAACACCCGACAATTCCACCATGCCACCCGATAAACAACCTTCACTTACCCTTACCTTTAATCCAGCGAATCTTCGCCTCGATCAATTGCAGTGCTTTATTCAAGGCAGCACATGCACCATCACCGTAGATAAAAAAACCGACTCAAGCGTGACCGTTACCTTACAACCAAAAACAAAATTAACTGGTCGAAGAAGAACATTATGTACGATTACCATTCCGGATAAAAAAGGGAAGTGGCATTGGTATAGTCACTTGTGGCTGGAAAGTGCTGTCGTTGATTAGTATCTGCTGAAAAGCCAAAGAAGCTTAACACATATGTTCAGCGTTCACCAACAAGTATCTTCATGACTGAATAAAATTTTCCGGCAGCGTCTATGGTGTCAGGCTAGCACCCTAAGTCCTATATAGACGCAACCCATTTCCAGAAGTTTCATCTTGGGGAATACTATTTTGAAATGCTACCTGTAAAGTGTATGTTTACACTTTACAAAACCACATTCTATAAACAAAACTAATGGGCATGGCAATTCGAACAAGTTAACGTCTCAAATGATAAAGACATTTAAAAATAAGGGGCTCAAGGAGCTTTTTAGCACAGGAAGTTCTAAACATCTTCCAGCGTCACAGTTAAATAAAATTAGAATTATTCTAGCTATGATCCACTCGGCTACCGTAATTAATGATTGTGATTTACCTGGTAAAAGACTTCATCGACTTAAGAAACCTCCCTATCAAGGATTTTGGTCGTTAGATGTAACGGGTAACTATAGAATTATTTTTGAATTTGAGAATGGTCAAGCTTATAATATTGACTTCCTAGATACACATTAAAATATTTTACATGAAAGATTTAATTCAACATAATCCACCACATCCTGGCGAGGTGTTGTTGAACCTTTATTTGGAACCCCTCAGTATCAATGTTACTGAAGCGGCAGAAAAACTAATGGTTACAAGACCTAACATGTCGGCCATATTAAATGGACGAACAGGAATTTCACCACTGATGGCCATGAAACTTAGTAAGGCATTTAATACCAGTCCTCAATTGTGGCTAAATCTACAGCATAACTATGATCTGTGGACAACCTTAAATAGTAAGGAAAACAAGAGAATTATTGGAAGTATTAAGACACTTGTTTTAAACAGAAAAAGGTAGCTATTCTTTTTGGTTAAATTCCAAATGATCGAATTCTTTAATTTTAGGATGGGGTTTCTTTTTCCAATTTCCTAGACAACAATGTGGATCGACTGAATTTTTTAAAATCTTGCTTTGGAAGAAATGGTAACTTTTTAAGATCACGAATAGCGAAAATAAAGTAAAATGGCACAATCTACATACCTTATTCATTACCGTGGGACAACTTAATGTTAACGAAGTTCATTAGGGTAAAGACCATTATTTCTGACCCTCCGGAAGGTCTTTCCTCAAAAGCTCGCCTCATCGTGTTACCTCGAATCTTTTAACCGGTCACTCAAGTTTATAGCTGTCCCTAACCAAAATAGAATGCTATAAATTTTCTTGCCTTCGCACTTGACTTCAATCCTAGGTACTAATTGATCAAACATTGTTCAAGCTCAGATTCTGTTACAGAATCTTTGTGACAATCACAAAACACTTTGCCGTCTTTTAAGATAATGAACCTTTCACATATCTCATATGTATGTTTTAAATCATGACTCGAGATTATAAAGGTCTGCTCTCTATAATTTTTCATGATGATATCAGAGAGTTTTTTTCTTGATCTTGGATCCAAGTTGTCGAAAGGTTCATCAAGAATGTAGCATGAAACTTCAGGGATTAGGCAACCAATAATGCCGGCTTTGCGAGCATTACCTAATGAATGATCTCTAATTAATTTCTTTACGTCATATGTTTCCCCTAGAAAATCATTAAATACTTCAATCTTACTATCAACCAACGAATCATTTATATTATGGAATGAACAAATAAATTGCACATATTCTCTTACACTAAGAAAGTCGATTAAAAATGAAGAGTCAATATATGCAGAAACCATCTCCTTCCATTTATCCAAGTCGTTAGGTATCCCATATAAGGATGTCTTATTTTTCTTTGTTGCAATCAAATTTAGAATACTTAGAAGCAGTGTGGTCTTGCCCATACCATTATTACCAATAATGCCAACCTTTTCACCTTTTAAGATTCTCAGATTAGCTACATCTAATTTAAAGTTTTTATACTCTTTTAAAATACGCACAATCTCTATTGCACTTTCCATACTATTTTTTGAATGTTTAAGGACAACCAATTATTGACACGTCCTTTTAGTAAAAACCCTATGATGCCAAGTGCAGTGAAAATTGAGCATGAAACGACACGGCTGTCATAGTATATTTCCACCAATATTAATGTTAATGCAACGAACACTATACTTAATAAATAAAAAGCATAGTATGAAAACGACATGCCTTCGAAATTCCATGATCTATGTTTATTGATTTCGATACGCTTAAAATTGCTTAAAGCGATAAGTAATACTAAAGGGGATAAAAAACCAAGATTAAAAATACCAAGTGAAAGAATTAGAATAGTGAACTTCTTAAAAAAAAGCAACGAGACAAGAACCATGTAGGAAGTATTTATCAATCCGATAATCATTAATATGGTGTGTTTTATTTGGATGTAATTTTTCTTTTTGGTAAGCAATAAGATTTTTCTCAAGTAATTATAATCCCAAGAAAAAATCAATAATCCATAGTTCAAAAATGAAAATGATAACGCAAAGTATAAATAAATTATAAATACGAAATCTTCTACTTTACTTTCATCTAATACCGATATGCCAATTAGGAACAGCGAAATGAAAAAATTATTAATGAATATATGTCTGATTCTTTTACTCCGCTGCAATTGTATTCTAAATAAATTCATTTTTATATTTTGATTCAGGAAAGATAAAAACGATTAAAATATTTGGTGAGAAGACCTACTATTAAAAAAATCAATATTAATTCGATGCAAATTATAACTTCGGAGAATCCAAGAATGAACGACGTTGCTAATTTTTCAAAATTTATTATTGATTTCAGCAGATACCACAATAACCCTGACATGATAAGTACAATACTTTTAAATTTAATCGATTGAACTCCTAAAGCAAAGGATGTCAAGTGAGTAAGAATTGCAAATAAGATAAACATCACAAAGACAGCGTTGTTGAAATTCATATAAAAATACGCAGACACTAAAAAAAATAAGATCAGACTTTTTGTCTTTAATAGGTCTAGCGTCTGGGAAATTATTACCAAGTGAATTTTCTTTATTGGCAAATTGAGGTAAGGAATTAGATTGATGCTTTGCTGTTCACTCCACAATACTTTAAATACAATCCAGGCGAGTATCAGGTCGACCGAAGAAACTGGTTCTATTAAATGACCATGCAATTTCTCCCTGAAGATAAAAATCGGTGAAACCAATAAAAATAGAATGACAAATTTTAATGCTATCGTACCAATTTTCTGATTGCGCAAATAAAACAAGTATAAGTGTTTTATAACCTGTATATATATTTTCATTTGTGTTTAAAAGTTTAAGGAATAGACTGATTTATTCCTTAAACTTTTAGTGCTATCACGAGAATAACCTATCGTCATATCTAAAATCAAATTTCTAAAACCGATCCGCACTTGCCGATTGATATGACATCTTGTACGCCCCCGGCAATTCTCCATTCAACATCGAGCCTACAGGAATAGATGGATAAATTTCTTCAAATGTTTTTACCTTATTCATAAATACCCGTCTGTTTACCTGATGGCGATTAAGTTTTGTTGGATCACTGATACCCGAAGCACCCATAAGCTCAACAAAACTTTCAACGGTGTGTTTATGATAGTTGGCCACGCGCACCTTCTTATCGTCAACGTTTAATCCTTTCATAAGCGCCTGATCTTGTGTGGCGACACCTGTGGGACATGTGTTCTTATTACATTCAAGCGCCTGTATGCAACCTAGTGCCATCATCATGGCCCGTGCGCAATTACAAATATCCGCGCCAAGCGAAAGTGCACGTATCATGGCAAAGCCAGTCATGATTTTTCCTGAAGCCATTATTTTTATCTGCTCGCGGATACCAAAGCCCTTCAGCATGTTGTCAACAAATGCCAACCCATCAAGCAATGGCATGCCCACTGAATTGGAAAACTCCGGTGGTGCGGCACCCGTACCTCCTTCGCCACCATCAATCGTTATGAAGTCGGGATAAATGTCTAACTCCACCATGGCTTTGCATATAGACATAAATTCACTTTTCTTTCCAATACAAAGTTTAAAGCCAACGGGTTTCCCCTCACTCAGTTCACGCAAGTGATGGATAAATAAAATCATTTCGCGCGGTGTTTTAAACGCACTGTGAAAGGGAGGCGAGAAAATAATGATGCCGGGTTTCACACTTCGTATGGCCGCAATCTCAGGTGTATTTTTTTTTGCTGGAAGAATCCCTCCATGCCCTGGTTTTGCTCCCTGTGAAAGTTTTAATTCGATCATTTTAACAGTGGGCCGCAGAGCATTCTTCTTAAATACATCGGCTGAAAACTTTCCTTCATCATCACGGGCACCAAAGTAGCCTGTGCCCACTTGCCAAATTAGATCACCGCCATGCTTGAGATGATAAGCGCTTATACCTCCTTCGCCTGTATTGTGTGCGAAGTTTCCAATCTTTGCTCCGGCGTTCAACGATTCTATCGCCTTACTACTCAGCGAGCCAAAGCTCATAGCAGAAACATTTAATAAACTAGCGCTATACGGTTGCTTGCAATCTTTGCTTCCCACGGTGGTGCGTGGATGATGATCGGCCAAATGAAAATCCACCGGCACAATGGAATGGTTCATCCATTCATATCCTTCTGCATACACATTTAGCTGTGTGCCGAACGGTGTTGTATCAATTTGTTTTTTCGCTCGTTGGTAAATAACCGAGCGGTCGATACGGTTGATGGGTACGCCATCTGTATCCGACTCAACAAAGTATTGCTGAATCTTAGGACGCAAATCTTCAAACACATAGCGCAGCCTTCCCAACACTGGAAAATTTCTGCGAATCGACTGTTTTGTTTGCACCATGTCCACCACACCCATTACGATGATGGGGCCAACTAATACAAACAAGAGAATGATGTCGATCCAGAAATAAGACCACACAATTATGACAGCGCTTATCAATACGCTTAAGATTACAAACCACTTTCTCATAAACAGTTTTTGGATATTTTTTAAAGTTAACAAAAGAGGTTTCATTCCATAAGGAAGTGCACCGTTAAAGTTATAATATTGAACCGCTTTATATTTTTCCTATGCAACACGTAGACACTATTATTTTTGACCTGGGCGGAGTGCTCATCGATTGGAATCCTCGCTACCTCTACCGGAAGATTTTCAAAACAGAAGAGGAGATTACCTGGTTTATGGAAAACATCTGCACCCTGGAATGGAATGATCATCAAGATGCAGGCCGTACGTTTGCCGAAGCCACTGAAGAATTGGTGGCCCAGCATCCGGAATGGGAGGTGCCCATTCGTGCCTGGTATGGGCGCTGGGAAGAAACGATAAGCGGTTCGATTGAAGGCACGGTTTCAATCTTGAAAAACCTTAAAGAAAAGGGTACTCATCGTTTGCTGGCATTAACCAATTGGTCGGCAGAAAGTTTTCCTGTGGCACAAAAAAAGTTTGAATTTTTGAATTGGTTTGAAGGCATTGTAGTGTCTGGTGATGAAAAAACGCGGAAGCCTTTTCCTGAATTCTATCACATCTTATTTGACCGCCACCAGGTAGACCCTTCAAGGGCGATCTTTATTGATGACAACATCAAAAATGTACATGGTGGCAGAGCCGTTGGGCTTCATGTGATCCATTTCCAAAACCCTAATCAACTTCTAACGGAATTAACTTCAATGGGAATTAGTTTATCCTGACAAAGGAGAGCAAATTGTTTGTAGCGTATAAAAAACTATCAAAACCATCCGTTTGTCCTGTGCAGTGAATATATTTGTAGCCCATAATAAACATCGAATTTCATGCTCATAGCAACCTCGATTATTGCCTTTACCCTCATCATCCTGATGTTGGTTTTCATGCTTTTGTTCGCCCAGGCAAAGCTGGTGCAATCAGGGCCTGTCAACCTCATCATAAATGGAGGAGACCCGATTGTAACAAATGCCGGTGGCACATTGCTCACAACCTTGGCCACCCAGAAGATTTTTCTTCCTTCCGCCTGTGGTGGTGGTGGAACCTGTGCTATGTGTAAATGCGTGGTGGAAGACGGAGGTGGTGATGTATTGCCCACCGAACTCGGCCACCTTACCCGCCAGGAGAAGCTTGGTAATGTGCGGTTGGGCTGCCAGGTGAAGGTGAAGCAAGACATGAAAATCCGCATACCAGAAGAAATCTTCGGTATTAAAAAATGGGAATGTGAGGTGGTGTCCAATTATAACGTGTCCACATTCATAAAAGAATTTGTTGTAAAACTTCCTCCCGGGGAAACATTAAAGTTTGAAGCTGGTGGATACATTCAAATAGATGTGCCCAATATAATGGTTGATTACAAAACCATGGAGATTGCGCCACACCCCGAGTTGGGTCACAAGCCCGATGTGTTCCAGTCTGACTGGGATAAATTCAAGCTATGGGATTTAAAAATGAAAAATGATGAGCCTATTTTCAGGGCTTATTCAATGGCCAACCATCCGGCGGAAGGAAACATTGTGATGCTAAACATTCGTGTAGCAACACCGCCTTGGGACAGGGCTAATAATAAATGGATGGACGTAAATCCCGGTATATGTTCTTCTTACATTTTCTCTAGAAAATCAGGTGATAAAGTAACCATCTCAGGCCCTTACGGTGAATTCCACATTAACCCAACCCAACGTGAAATGATCTACGTAGGAGGTGGTGCAGGTATGGCTCCGCTTCGCGCACATATCTTCCATTTGTTCCACACCGAAAAATCAAAACGCAAAGTTTCGTATTGGTATGGCGGTCGTTCGAAAAAGGAATTGTTCTACACCGAGCAATTCAGAAAAATAGAAAAGGAGTTTCCTAATTTTCAATTTCATATAGGCCTTTCGGAGCCTTTGCCAGAAGACAACTGGA